>JAUWOJ010000015.1 GCA_030612175.1 Candidatus Bipolaricaulota bacterium
AGACAGACATCATCTCTGTTCTTCAGTCCTAGGAAGTCGTGAGGTGATCAGGTGTGTAGCTCGCCGAGAGATCGATCGACAGTACCGTCTTTTCTATCAGCCCAAGAACATGATTCTCGTTGTGTGTGGGGCGGTTGAGCATGGGAAAGTATTCGCAATGGCGAAGCAGTTGATTGATGGCTCGCCCACTGATGTTCCTATTACTGAGCGCGTAACTCCGCGGATGATGAGCGGACGTGCATTTCACGAGCGAAGTACTGGGCAGTCTCATATCTACTTAGGTTTTCCTGGAGTAGCCGCCGCGGACGATAGCCGTTTTCCTATGGAGGTTGCAAATACAGTTCTTGGAGATGGAATGAGCTCGCGTCTGTTCCGCATTATTCGCGAGGAACTTGGGCTGGCCTATTCCGTGTTCAGTGATGTTTCTTGCTACTCTGACGCCGGCACCTGGATCATCTATGCTGCTACTGCTCCAGAGACAGTAGCCGAGGTTGTAGGAGTGATAAGAAGGGAAATCGATTGCTTGAATTCTGCAGGGATAGCAAGCGATGATGTTATGTTGGCTAAGAGAAAACTATGCGGAGGTTTAGTCTTAGGCTCAGAAACAAACTACAATTCTATGCTCAGATTGGGATACGCCGCAGTGAGCGGCAAGGAGATACTTTCTGTAGATGAAGTGATTGCTCTCCTAGAAGCTGTCTCAGAAAAGGATGCCTGGCGAGTCCTGAAGCAGCATATGCAAGAGGATTCTATGAACTTAGCAGTGATTGGCCCACGTACATCTGATGTTGTGGCAATCAAAGATTTAGAATAAAATCATTTTCACATGCCTTTATCTAATGCTATCTACCCAGGGAGTTTCGACCCGATTACCTATGGACATATTGATATTGTCCGGCGGGCAACAAGGCTATTCGATGGTTTGGTAATTGGTGTAGTAGCTAACCCACGCAAGAAACCACTTTTCTCTGTGACCGAGCGGGTAAGGATTGCCGAGAAGGCGCTTGCTGAGTGCGACA
This sequence comes from Candidatus Bipolaricaulota bacterium, assembly GCA_030612175.1. Taxonomy (GTDB): domain Bacteria; phylum Bipolaricaulota; class Bipolaricaulia; order UBA7950; family UBA9294; genus JAUVYF01. The sequence goes on from JAUWOJ010000015.1 coordinate 1,020, forward strand.
TCTGTGGAGTGAAGGTGATCGGGTACGATGGCCTATTGATCGATTGCGCCAAGTCTCACAATGTACATGCGATTGTGCGCGGTCTGCGCGCAAATTCGGATTTTGACTATGAGTTTCAGATGGCTCTTACAAACCGTGACCTGGATTCCGATATTGAAACAGTCTTCTTTATGACAGCTGGCTGCTACAGCTTTCTTTCTTCTTCCATCGTTAAGGAAGTGAAGCACTTTGGCGGAGAGATCAAGTCTTTTGTTCCTCAGTCAGTGGAACAAGCCCTCGCTCAGAAATTTGAGTCGCTGACAAGTAATTGATGATCCTATTCTGAGGTGAGGGGTGCAATAAGAACCTCCTTCTGACACAAAGCGTTTTCTCTCGCCCGTTCATTTCACTCACTCAAGACGCCAGGATCGCAGAGAAAAGCAGAAACAAGGGTTTAAAGGCAAAACGTTTGACCGCAGAGGAAACATCATAGTATGTTAATTAAAAGCCTACGTTCATTTTCTGGGGTTCTTGGCGTTCCCTGCGTCTTTGCGAGAGGCCAAGCTTTTGTCTCGCCAAGGCGCAAGGATCGCAAAGAAAGGCAAGAATAGGGTTAAGAGCAAAGGCAACTTACCGCTAAAGACACTTAACCGCAGAGATCGCAGAGGAAGGCATTTTCTTTGTTTACATAGAAAACCATAATATGATTGTAGAGAAGAAGAAAAGAGGGTTTCCTCTGCGTACTCTGTGACCTCCGCGGTTAGGCAGTTATCAAGAATCAGTTGTCAATCGTGGGTTCCTCCCATTTGGCCCCTTAACCCTCTCGCTTCTTCTTCTATCTCTGGGTTATCTTGCCTTAATCGTGGGGAGCTATAAGGATGTTCTATAGCTGGGTATCCTGATAGCACAAAGCCAACAATAAACCACTGCTGCTTGAAATGTGGCTATTTGTAGCTATAGACTATGGGCTCAAATAATGAAAGGTTGGGTAGAGTGATAGTATGTGGACATTACTTGCAGGTGGAGTTATGGGTTGGGGGCTGGGCGCAAACGATGCGGCCAATTTGTTTGGTCCAGCGGTTGAAAGCAGGGCGCTAAGATTCTGGACAGCAGCGGGCCTGGCTTCTTTTTTTGTCATCCTTGGCGCCATCTTTAGCGGCACCCGCGGCTTTGACACTTATGGAGCAATCAGTACACAAACCTTGATATCGAGTTTCATCATTATGCTTGCTGCCGGGGGCACAGTTGTCGTGATGACCCTCTTGGGACTTCCTATCTCATGCACACAGGCAACAGTAGGGGCTATCATTGGGGGAAGCCTGCTTAGAGAAGGGGTTGATCTTCAACCACTCATAAAGATATTCATCTCATGGATTCTTACTCCGGTTGGAGGTCTAATCGCCGCCTATATTCCTTACAAACTTGCCTCTCTCTATCCAACAACTGCGCTTGGCCGCTTTTCTACACATGATCGCTTGATTCGTTGGGGGCTTACTCTTGCTACTTGTTACGGCGCATATTCTCTGGGGGCAAACAATATAGCTAATGTAACGGGTGTTTTCGTGACTGCTGGCGTTACTACAGAGTTTACCGCCGCGCTGATTGGATCTATGGCGATTGCAGTAGGGATTCTTACATTCAGCAGGAACGTGATGCGCACTGTGGGAAGCCGTATCGTCCCGCTGGATCCATTTGCTTCGCTAGTTGTAGTCTTGGCACAGGCAATTACTCTAAATGTGTATGCGGTGATAGGGGTTCCTGTTTCTGCTTCCCAGGCTGTGGTGGGCGCGGTGGTGGGAATCGGTCTTGTGAAAGGAACGCGGACAATCAATACTCGTGTTCTTGTGCGGGTTTTGTTTGGATGGCTTGGCACCCCGGCAATTTCCTGCGCCCTCTGTATGGTGCTTGGGTTGCTCGTAGCAGCTATTGCGAAATGAACAAGACCGGGAGGAGCCCCGGCCCGGATCATTTCAAGCTGGTGTTATTCTCTTGTGTTATTTCTCAAGCACCGCGTGCGCTGCCGCAAGGCGAGCAATCGGAACGCGGTAAGGACTACAGCTTACGTAATCTAGTCCAATCCTGTGGCAAAACTTGATGGAAGACGGTTCTCCTCCGTGCTCTCCACATATTCCAAGCTCGATATCAGGACGTGTCTTTCTGCCGAGCTTACATGCCATTTCTACCAGCTTTCCTATTCCATTCTGGTCGAGGACTTGGAACGGATCGTGCGCGTAGATCCCCTTTGCAACGTAGTCCTTCAGGAAACTGCCGGCGTCGTCGCGCGAGAATCCACACCCCATCTGAGTGAGATCATTTGTGCCAAAGCTGAAGAACTCCGCTTCCTGCGCGATTTCGTCAGCGGTGATCGCCGCTCGTGGAACCTCAATCATTGTTCCAATCATGTAAGGGATGTCTTTCTTACTTAATCCTTTTTCAGCCAACACATCCGTTGCGATGTGTTCGATTAGCTTACGTTGTAGGATAAGCTCTTTTGTGCTTCCAACGAGTGGTACCATGATCTCAGGAAGTACAGCAACGCCTTCCGCGTGAACATTGCACGCTGCCTCCATAATTGCTCGTACCTGCATCTCTGAGATTTCAGGATAAGTGATCCCGAGCCGGCAACCGCGATGGCCGAGCATCGGATTGAATTCATGGAGAGCATCGACTTTTTCCCGTACTTGTTCGACCGATACTCCTAACACACGTGCGACCTCGCGCTGCCCTTCCTCGTCGTGAGGGAGAAACTCGTGCAACGGAGGGTCGAGGAAACGGATTGTCACGGGGCGTTCCTGCATTACGCGGAACAGTCCCTCAAAGTCACTTCTCTGCATGGGAAGAAGTTTGTTTAGCGCTTCTCTGCGGCCGATTTCATCATCGGCAAGGATCATCTCTCGTACGGCGACGATTCTTGCTTCTTCAAAGAACATGTGCTCTGTGCGACAGAGGCCGATTCCCTCTGCTCCAAACTTGACTGCTATTGCGGCATCCTGTGGAGTATCAGCATTGGCACGCACACCCAAGTGGCGGATCTCATCAGCCCATGAAAGGAGAGTCTCGAAGTCCCCAGATACCTCCGGCGTAATTGTTGGAATCTCTCCAAGGTAGACAGCTCCAGTTGACCCATTCAAACTGATCGGGACTCCTCTATTTATAGTATGTCCACCAACAGAGATGGTCGCCGCGTTGTAGTCAATTGTTATCTCACCAGCGCCAGCAACACAACACTTGCCCATTCCACGCGCCACTACCGCTGCATGGCTGGTCATACCTCCGCGGGCGGTGAGGATCCCTTCAGCTACATGCATTCCACTGATATCCTCCGGCGATGTTTCAACTCGTACGAGAATAACTTTCTCCCCTTCTTGTACGGCTTTTTCCGCTTCTTCTGCGGAAAAGACGACCGCTCCAGTCGCCGCGCCAGGGCTTGCGGGGAGGCCTTTGGTTAGTTGTGTGGCTTTCTGTTCCTCTTGTGGATCAAAGGTAGGGTGAAGGAGCTGGTCGATATGCTTAGGGGTGACTCTAAGCAGCGCCTCCTCTTTGCCTATTGTTCCGTCACGCGCCATCTCTACTGCCATACGGACCGCGGCAGCGGCAGTTCGCTTTCCGGCGCGGGTCTGCAGCATATACAAGTTACCGTCCTGAATGGTGAACTCAACATCCTGCATGTCGTGATAGTGATCTTCCAGTTTCTCGCGAATATCTGTGAGTTCGCTGTATGCCTTGGGGAAAACATTCCTTAGAGTCTCTATTGGCTGAGGGGTACGAATTCCGGCGACAACGTCTTCTCCTTGAGCGTTCAGTAGGTATTCGCCGTAGAATATGTTTTCCCCGGTTGCCGGATTACGCGTAAATGCTACCCCGGTTCCACATCCTTCTCCCATGTTTCCGAACACCATTGCTTGTACGTTTACGGCGGTTCCGATCAGTCCATGGATCTCGTTGATCTCTCGATACTTGACTGCACGAGGATTATTCCATGATTTGAACACCGCGGTGATTGCTCCCCATAGTTGTTTGACTGGATCTTGCGGGAACTCTACCTGGAGTTGTTCTTTGATCGCGGCCTTGAAGAGTGCGACAAGCTCTTTTAGGTCAGATACATCAAGCTCGGTGTCAAGCTTGACGCCTTTCCTTGCCTTCAGTGTGTCAAGGAGCTTCTCGAATGGATCCATATCTGTTTCACTCTGTGGTCTTAAACCTAATACTACATCTCCATACATCTGCACAAGCCGACGGTAGGAATCGTATGCGAATCTCTCGTTTCCGGCCTTGGCGATGAGCCCTTTCGCTGTCTCATCAGTTAAGCCAAGGTTAAGAACAGTATCCATCATCCCAGGCATGGAAACCGCGGCTCCGGAGCGAACCGACACGAGTAAAGGATTAGACGGATCTCCAAACCTTTTTCCAGTTGCCTTCTCAAGCCTACACAGGTTCTCCTTGAGCTCCTCGCCCAGGCTATCGGGATAGGAGCCATCATGCTCATCGTAATAACGACAGACTTCGGTAGACAGAGTGAACCCCGGCGGGACAGGGATCCCTAGCCCTGCCATCTCGGCGAGGTTCGCGCCCTTACCTCCGAGAAGTTCCTTCATCGAGGAATTCCCTTCGCTCTCTCCTTTGCTGAAAAAAAAGATGTGTTTCATTGAGCTGTACCTCCATAAGTTTGTCAATTGTCTAATAATCCATGAAGCGCACCCTTGTTCTTACCGGAATATGCGGAAACTGCATGAAAGACTAACGCATGTTGTCGTTTAGTGTTTCACTTGAATAGGTCATCAACTCCTTCACGGTCTGTACGCATCGCTGTCGGGGGGTCGGGTTGTTTACGCGGAGAAGAGAGCATCCACGAACTGATCGGCCACAAACTCATGTAAATCATCCTTACTTTCCCCCACTCCAATGTACATAATTGGAAGAGCCAGCTGTTTCTGGATAGTGAGTATTGCTCCTCCTTTGGATGTTCCATCTAGCTTTGTGAGAACTACTCCGGTAAGATCAATTGCTGTGTGGAAAGAAGCCGCTTGGCAGATTCCATTTTGACCGGTAGTAGCATCGAGAATTAGAAGTCGTTCATCGGGCTTGCGGCCAAGCCTTTTCACGATGGTTCGGTTGATCTTTTGTAGCTCTTCCATCAAGTTGTGCTTGGTGTGTAGGCGGCCAGCCGTATCGATGAATAACACTCCTCCGCGGCGGCAAGCATGTTCAACTGCGTCGAACACAACGGCTGATGGATCAGCTCCGATACGGTGTTTTATCATGTCTGCATCTACTCGGTTCGCCCAAATATTGAGCTGGTCGATCGCGCCTGCACGGAATGTATCAGCAGCCGCGAACGTGATTGGCATGGCGGGATCATGTTCTCGCAGACGTGCAGCCAGCTTGGCTATTGTGGTCGTTTTTCCTGAGCCGTTTACTCCAGCGACAAGGATCACCGTTGGCTGGGAGTCATTGCGTAATGAAAGTGATCGTTCATGACCAGACAGCCGGGTCTTGATCCCCTCTTTAAGTATGGCAAGCACCTCTTCCCTGTCTATGCGTCCAGTTTTTCTGTAGCTGGAGAGCTCATCAACCAGCTCTGTGGCGACAGGGGCGCTGACGTCAGCGGAGATAAGAATCTCCTCAATCTTCTCTAGTTCCTCATGATCCAGCGTTCCTCTTTGCCCGAGTACCTGAGTGATGGAGGCAGTAAGTTGAGTTCGAGTCCGCTCTAGTCCATTCCTCAACCGATCTGCCCAGGCCATCACATCTCCTCAGGGATGGACAGTCCAAGAAGTTGCAGGCTACGGTGAAGCACAATCTGCACCCCACGCAGGAGAGCTAGGCGGGCAGTGGTTAGACGTTCCTGGTCGCCAAGAACGCGGTAGGAATCATAGTAGGCATGAAAAGCGCGGGCGAGCGTCAATGCGTAGTCTGTAACTAGATGTGGCGAGAACTCGAATGCTGCCTGCTGTAGCATCTCCGGGAATCGGTCTAGCTGCTTGATAAGATCGAGCTCCTCTCTTTTCTCTAGTGGTCTGAGATCTACTTGTGGCGACAAGGCGGGTGAGCCGACCCTGCGAAAAATGGAAGCAATACGCGTATGAGCGTATTGAATGTAGTAGAGCGGATTGTCAAGGGATTGTGTACGCGCTAGATCGATATCGAATTCTAGATGGCTTGTTGGTTTGCGCGCAACCATGAAATAGCGGACCACGTCGCGCCCTAGCTCGTTCAGCAGATCGTTCAGCAGAATGAATTTTCCGGCACGCGTAGACATCCTGGTGATCTTCTCATGTTCCTTGATACTCACGAATTGATGTACAGCATAATCTAGAAAGTCCTCCGGATAACCAAGTATGCGCATTGCCGCTCGCATGCAAGATTGTTCCACTTGATGATCCGCTCCCTGTACGTTGATCACATGGACAAACCCTCGTCGATGTTTGTTGATATGATAAGCAATATCAACCATGAGATAGGTTGGACGACCATCGCTGCGCATGAGAACAGAATCCTTAACTCCATGGTTCTCTTTAGTCTTGAGCCAGATTGCGCCCTCACGTTCGTAGATGCCACCGCATGCCTTCAATGCCTCCAGTGCCGCGGTTACTTCTCCGCTGTGATGTAGCGTTTGTTCGCTGAACCAAGAGTCAAATTTCACACCAAGTAGATCGAGGTCATTCTTGATCATTGAGCTGATTCGTGAGATTGCCTCTTGTTTGAATCGATTACTGGTCTGCTCATCAAAATCTGCAAGAGAAGGACCGGGTTCTTCTACAAGTTGACGCGCAATGTCGACAATGTATTCTCCCTGGTATCCCTGCTCAGGGATGCTAGTCGTATCTCCGAATTCTTGTCTATAACGTGCCCATAGCGATTGTGCCAACAGGTCAATTTGATGACCTTCATCATTGAAGTAGTATTCACGGGATACCTTATAGCCAAGGGTTGTGTATAGAGAGGCAAGCACGTCGCCCAGAACTGCCTGGCGACCGTGCCCTACTGTAAGTGGGCCAGTAGGATTTGAGCTGACAAACTCAACCTGTACTGGTTTCTCCTGTCCAGTAGTTGAATACCCAAAGCGATCACCCATCTCTAAGATCTCCCGCAGCGCGGAGTGAATCAATGAAGGAGCTAAGAAAACATTGACAAACCCTGGCCCAGCGATTTCTACCTGTGAGTAGAGCTCCGCTGTGATATCTGTGCTCAGCGCATTGGCGAATTCTGTTGCCAATTCGTGAGCGGAAAGGGTAGTATTCTTTGCCTCGGCTAGCGCAATGCCTGAGGAAAAATCGCCGAATTCTGGCCGAGAGGATCGTTCTACTTCTACCAGCGCAATCCTTTTGTTTATCCTCTCATCATCCTCAAGTTTGCGCCATGCCCTGGCAAATGAACGCTTAACTAGTGTTTTTAGCATGATATTGTAGTTTAGTGATCTGATTACTTCTCGATGATAGACCGCATCCCTGTTTTATCCCTTACTCCTATTGCGTTTCTCTACGATGTTGTCTGATCTCTTAATGGCAAGTATAGCAGGGACATCTCGCACTGTCAAAACAGTTGTTTCAAGCCGTGACAGAACTTAGTATATATGACATGTGGCTTAGGGACCTGCATAGACGAGTGCTGCATAACCCGGTAACTTCAATTATTGGCGGGCTAGCCCTTAGTGGAATCGCTATTGGGATTGCCCTCCTTATCCTTGTGCTTGTAGTTGAACCGGTGGCTACGCCAGAGCTTAAAGGAACGGTCTACTATGAAGCAGGAGACTTCATCCTTCGATACCAGAAGGATGGCGCTGGAAGAGAAGATCACGCTGCGCTCGCCGAGGTGCTAAAGCAAGATTACGAGGAACTCCTCGTTCTTCTCGATGTCAGCCCAGATCTTGTTCCAACTCCGATCGATATCTTCGTTCACGACGATGTTGCTTCGATGCAGACCTCGATTTCTAAGCGCAAGAGTCCCGATGCGCGTTCGGTTTACCTAGCTCCACTCGATCTTCTCATTGGGGGAGGATCCGCGTGGCCGCCTGGCCGAGCTGGCTGAGCTGGGCCTCGCATTTGGGTGGGGACGGTGCGGATCGCAGATCCTCCATGCGGGAACAAGCTATACGCGACGGAGCCGCAGCGGGACTTCCACGCGGTGGTTGCGGCCTTGCCGGATCGGCTTTTCTTAACGCTACCAGAACTGATCCGCGCGGAGGAGAGAGGGCGTTTTTCGGAGTCGATCTATCAGCAGTTTGATTCCCCGTACTCTCCGGTGTCGATTGCGTTCAGCAATCTCAGGGAGTTGTTCGGACTTTCCATTCACGGAGAGGCATCGCCAGAGGATATCATGACGCTAGAAGCCGCTTCATTAGTCCAGTTTCTCATCCAGACAAAGGGTGGAATCCGCGCGGTGAAACAAGCATGGGGAAGAGGATCGACAGCAGATCTCCTTAACCGCATCGATTCGTCGCCACTGGCAGAGATGGGCGCGCGGTGGTACGCGGTAGGGATGAAAGAGGGACGAGATGCTCCCGATTATCCGTTCTTATCGGTCTACTATCTATTGGGAGGAGGGTTCTCCGACGCGGCGTGGACAACGTCGAGCGCGTGGCACGTAGAGGATCTCTCTCAGAGTGACATCGCCCTTGCCGCGCGGTGCGCCCTTGCGGTGGGAGCATTCACCGAAGCAAGAGCTTTGATCTTCCGCCTCGAAGAGGGAGAGGTCAAGGATGCTATGCGAGCTCTTCTCATCCTATACGAGGGATGGACGGTGACAGAAGCACACGGGCTACGGATCTTTGTTTCGCCGCAGATCTCTCGGGAGAGGTGCCCGGAGATCTCACAGATCGAGCGCGCTTTCCAGCGCATAATTGAAGGACTTGCCCTCTCTACGAATGACCTTCCGGAGCGGATGACCCTCTTTTTCTATCCCGATACGGAAACACGGGACAGGGGAGATTCTCTCATACCTCTCTCTTCGGAGAAGAACGCGGCGCTTTACCTCCTTCCTGAAGATGATGCCGCATACCTTATGGCAGAAGTTCTCCCCGCTTATTCTTGGGGGAAGGATACATACTCGCGGCTCCTGCGCGCCGGCGTGGCTATGGCCCTCTCCTGTGATGAGGATCTCCTTGTAGAGGAAGGGTGCCGGTTGCGTGAAGAGGAACTGTGGTTTTCACTATCCTCTATCGACTTTGGGATGGCTTCTCAGAGGACAGTCGAGGTAGAGGCCGGGCTCCTTATGCATTACGTCCTTGAGAAATATGGGGGAGATGCCCTGCGCGGGATCTGGATCGCAACCTCCCCTCTGGATAGATACCTTTCGTTCGATACGGCGCTCAGCGTGGTATGCTCAACGACGAGAGAAGAGATTGAAGAATCCCTTTTTTCCTCACTTCTATGCTGCTGTAAGTATGAATAGAGCGATGTTGGCGAATCTTTTTTGGATGTGGCTGGGATGATTGACAAGAGAGTACTACGTGTAGTATGCTGCTAATGATTAAATAGGGTTCGCAGGGCTTTCCACTAGATTGGCTTGCGTGTTGTTGGAAGTGATACCGCGATAGGTGGGCAACGATACAATTTGGAGTACCTGATTTAGCGAGGCAATGTGGAGGCTTGACTTAAGCCAGAACGCTTGCTAGACTATATTTTTGGTTTCACAATCATCAAGGAGGAGGTTAGTAGATATGACTGGAAAAGGAAATTTGGCAAAGTTGATCGGTGTCCTGCTTCTCGTATTGACCGTGGGGATTGGAGCTACGGCGCGAGATGGAGGATGGTTTGACGAGATCGTTCTCACTGAGGAGCCATCCGCTGCTGCGGCAGTCCTTCAGCTCGAGGCCGGAGACATTGACATCTACGCGTTCTCCATCGGGGATCGCGAGCTGTTCACCCAGGTGCAGGCAACCGCAGGGATTGACTACTACATGTCGTTTGGCTCGTTCAATGACCTGACGTTCAACCCTGGCGGACCCGTGTTCGCCAACGGCAACCTGAACCCGTTCGGGGTTCCTGCGTTCCGCGAGGCCATACACTGGCTGATCGATCGCGAGTACATCGCCAACGAGATCATGGGCGGCCTGGCCGTACCGAAGTACTCGTATCTCAACCCGACGTTTGCTGATGCCACGCAGTATCGAGACATCATGGACGAGATCGAGGACTACTATGCCCACAACCCTGACAAAGCCTACCTCGTCATGACGGAAGTCATGGAGGATTTGGGTGCGGTTCTGGTCGACGGCACGTGGCAGTACAACGGATCTCCGGTGGAGATCATTGCCCTGATTCGAACCGAAGACGAGCGCCTGCTGATCGGCCGGTATTTCGCCGGCCTGCTTGAGGAGTTCGGCTTCGCAGTAAACCGAATGGAGCGGATTAGCCGCGAGCTTTCGCCGCTGTGGATCAGCTCAGCCCCGGACGATGGTCTATGGCACTATTACACGGGCGGCTGGGTTTCAACAGCCATTTCCCGCGACCAAGGACCAGGCTTCAACCAGTTCCACACAAGCCGCGTCCTGCCATGGCCGTTGTTCATGTACCTCACCGAAGAGTCGGCCGAGGCAGTGCGTCCTGGTCTCTGGGGCGTGTTGGACCAGCTTGCCAACCGCGACTACACCACGATGGAGGAGCGGAGAGTTCTGTTTGAAGAAGCGCTGTGGGGTTGTAACCAGTTTGCCAACATGATCTGGCTCGTGGACCGCACCGGCTTCACGCCTGTCCGAGACAATGTTGCCGTGGCCTCCGACCTTGCTGGCGGTGTCTACGCATCCCAGATGTGGGGACACACGGTTCAGTTTGTTGAAGACGGCGTGACGCAAGAGGGCGGGACGATCAACATCGCCACCTCAACGCTGCTGATTGAACCATGGAACCCTGTCAATGGCTCGAACTGGGTGTACGACATGTTCCCCATCCGCTCCACGGGTGAGACTGGCTCCGCCATGGACACGAACACCGGTTTGATCCATCCGCTGCACTTCGAAAAGGCAGAAGTTACCATCAAGACAGGCCTGCCTGTCGGCGTAACGCTCGACTGGTGCACGCTGGCGTTCGCTGATGAGATCGCGGTTCCGACTGATGCCTGGGCGGACTGGGATGCAACGACGCAAACGTTCATCACTGTCGGCGAGATGTACCCTGATGGTGTGACGGTCAACCGCAAGTCGGTCGTCTACTACCCGAGCAGCCTGTACGACACGAAGCTTCATGATGGTGCCTACATCTCAATCGCCGATTTCGTCTTGTACATGATCATGAACTTCGACCAGGCCAAGCCTGAGAGTGCGATCTACGACGAGGCTACAGTTCCAGGATACGACTCGTTCATGAGTGCGTTCCGGGGCGTGAAAATCATTTCGCAAGATCCGTTGATCATCGAGACCTACTCAGACCTGTATACGCTCGATGCTGAGCTGGGTGTATCGGATTGGTTCCCGTATTACGCGCAGGGTCCGGGCTTCTGGCCTGTCGTGACCCTCGGGATCATGGCGGAAGAGCAGAAGCTGTTGGCCTTCTCCGAGGACAAGGCGCAGGCGCTGGAAATCGAGTGGTGCAACTTGATTGCCGGACCGTCGCTTGAGATCCTGAACGACATGCTTCTCGAAGCGTTCACCACTGGATACATTCCTTACGAGCCGACCATGGGTCAGTACCTGACCTTGGGCGAAGCCGTGAACCGCTGGTCGCTTCTGGAGAACTGGTATGTCAAGCAGGGACACTTCTGGGTTGGCAGCGGTCCGTACTATCTTGAGGAAGCGTTCCCGACCGAAAAGGTGATCGTCCTTAAGCAGTTCAAGGATTATCATTCCCCGTCGGATCGGTTCCAGTTCCTGATCGACGAACAGCCAGAGCTGTAAGCGCTGCAGTAGTCAAGTAGCGTTCACAGTGGAGAACTAAGCTTTTTGGGGGATCGCTGGGCAGTTCTTTGAGCTGCCCGCGGTTCCCCCTTTACTATCTGCCTCAAATTCTGATTCCAGCGTGAGAGGAGCCGATTGAAATCATGAAGGGAAACGTCTGGAGGATCGCCCGCCACATGGTGGTCAAGGCGGTGGTACTGTTCATCACGGTAGTGATCGGCTTGTACTTGGTGATCATGATCGCCAATATGGGCGGCCACCTGGACGATGTGCGAAGAGCGGAGATCCGGTTAGGCGTGGCTACGGGGGTGTACATGAACCCCGCGAACCAGGGTCTCGGGTCCGCCGCACTCAAGCAACTAACGGAAGCACTGGTGGTGGTGCAGTACCGGCGCTACGGCCTTGACCGCCCGTTCTGGATTCGGAGTATCGACTATTTGGTCACGGCGATTACGCTAGATCTGGGGCGTGCGGAATACATATCCAGCGACAGCGGCTCCAAAGAGGTGCGACGTATCCTGGCCGAGCGCTTGCCGCCCACCTTAATTCTGTTCGGCACAGCGAGCCTGGTTCTCTTCTTCGGAGCACTTGCCGTGGCTCTCTTCCTCTCTCGACGGTACGGGAGCATACTGGATAAGACGGTGATCGGGTTGGCGCCACTTTCCGCAGCGCCGGGGTGGTTCTATGGCCTTTTTCTGATCTTGACCTTCGCGGCCGTGTTACGGGTTCTTCCTTGGGGAGGCATGGTTAAGGCACCCCCTCCGAAGGACACGCTGGAGTATGCCTTGAGCATGATCCAGCACATGATCCTGCCCGTATCCGCGATTTCGATCTCGGTGTTCTTTGCCAGCGTTTACTCCTGGCGTACATTCTTCCTGATCTACTCCAGTGAGGACTACGTGGAGCTTGCCAGGGCAAAGGGGCTCTCCTCAAGAGCGCTCCAACGGCGCTACATCCTGCGGCCGACCTTGCCGACCATCATCACCAGCTTCATGCTGATGATGATCACGACCTGGATGGGGCAGATCATCCTTGAGACCGTGTTTAACTGGCCCGGACTGGGCAGGCAATACCTGACGGCCGTCAACTTGAATGATACTCCGGTTATTGTAGGAACCCTCGTCATCTTTGCCTATTTGCTGGCAGGGACGCTGTTCCTGCTTGATTTCATCTACGCCATCGTTGACCCACGCGTACGGGTCGCAGGGGGGAGGCGATAAGTCATGAAGAGCGTGTTGCGCACTCTAAAGACGCTGCGGCAGTACCCTTCAGCCATAGCAGGGCTAGCCATCGTCGGTTTTCTTGTAGGTGTCTCGATCTACACGATGATTGCCATCCCTTACAGCGAAGCCATTCGCTTGTGGCGAGGGGGAGCAGGTGTGTGGGACGAGAATCCGAGGAACGCTGCGCCCGTTTGGTACGACCTATTGACCCGCGACAGCCTCTCGCGAACCATCAAGGTCACCTCACAAGGCGAAGGCGAGAAGACGATCACCCCCCTGGGAGACGGCATGGTCCGTTTGCAGGTCACGCTTCCGTTTGACTTCTCGTACGATACATTCCCCTCAGAGATCACTCTCTATTCCCAGGCGACGTATGAAGACACGAGGACAAAGTTCTCCTTGACATGGGTGAGGCCGTCCGGCACAGAGACCGTGCTGGTGACAGATCGCTCCATGCGCTCCTCCGATGGGTACTACATCTCACAGGACGCACAGCTTCAAACGGGGAGGGTGGCACCTCAGATTGGTCTGTTCTCTGATTGGAGCTTATCGCCGGGTGACACAGACCGAGTGCCCGAGAAGGGGCGCTACGAGTTGATCCTTGAGACGGTGATTCCCGAGGGGTACGAGTTCGAGACAAAGCTTCTCGTGTACGGGCAGATTCATGGCTTCGCAGGTACCGACAACGTGCGTCGCGATATCTCAGTTGCGATGCTCTGGGGCGCCCCCCTGGCGCTCATGTTCGGGCTGTTGGGAGCGGTTGGGGCTAACGTTACCACGTTTGTGCTTGCAGGCATTGGGACGTGGCTGGGAGGGTTCGTTGATGCATTGTTCCAACGGTTGACGCAGCTGAATATGTTGCTGCCGCTGCTGCCGATCCTCATCATGATCGGGCAGTTCTACTCAAGGAGTCTGTGGTTGATGCTCGGCGTCGTCATCGTGCTGAGTGTTTTTAGCGCGTCGATGCTGACGTACCGGGCGATGTTCCTCCAAGCTAAGGAGGCACCGTACATCGAAGCGGCGCAAGCGTACGGTGCGAGTAACACTCGCATCATCTTCAAATACCTCTTGCCGAGGATCGTCCCGGTGTTGCTTCCACAGTTCGTGCTGGTGATCCCGGCGTTTGTCTTTTTGGAGGCATCTCTGGCGGTTCTCGGCCTAGGTGATCCGCTTCTGCCCACTTGGGGCAAGCTGATCAGCGACGCTCGTTCTGCGGATGCATTGTACATGGGGCATTACTACTGGATGATTCAACCGGCTGTCGCGCTGATGCTTACTGGGTTCGGATTCGCGCTGATAGGCTACGCCCTGGACCGAATCTTCAACCCCAGGCTGAGGACGATGTAATATGGAAAACCTAGACAAAGTACTTCGTGTAGAGGATCTCAAGCTACATTTTCGAACCCAGCGGGGCCCTGTGCAGGCCGTGGACGGGGTGAGCTTCGAACTGGAGCGAGGGCTGGCTACGGTTGTTGTGGGGGAGTCAGGATGCGGCAAGAGCACGCTTTCGCGGGCCATTCTCAGGCTTCTCCCCAGGAATATCCATGCGTACAGCGGCAAGGTATGGCTGAACGGGATCGACATCATGACATTGGGCGACGAGCAGTTTCGCAGGAAAGTGCGGTGGGTTCAGATGTCGCTTGTGCCCCAAGCCGCGATGAACTCTCTGAACCCCGTGCTCAAAGTGGGCGACCAGGTGGCCGAGCCGTTTCTGGTGCACGGCAAGGCCGCAAACAAGAAGGATGCCTACGACCAGGCTCGCGAGGTATTTCGCCTCGTTGGCGTATCCACGGACTTCCTTGAGCGGTATCCGTTTGAGCTCTCGGGCGGAATGCGTCAGCGGGCCGTGTTGGCCATGGCGTTGGCGATAAATCCCGATATCGTATTCTTGGACGAGCCGACAAGCGCTCTCGATGTCCTGACCCAGACGAACATTATGAACGTACTCAAGGGGATCAAGCGTGACCTTGGCGTCACCTTCGTCTTGATCACGCACGACATCGCCACCTCAAGCGAGTTGGCGGATCGAGCAGCCGTTATGTACGCGGGCCAGCTCGTGGAGCTGTCGGATGCCGGACACTTCTTCCGCGAACCGCTCCACCCCTATTCGCAGAAGCTGATGGCCAGCGTGCCCACACTGCGAGAGGACAAGGAGTTGGAGTTCATCCCGGGCCAGCCGCCCAGTCTGCTGGATCCCCCAAGAACCTGCAGGTTTGCCGAACGATGCTCGTTGAGATTTGGCAAATGTGACGAAGAGCCGCCATTTAAGGACGTGGGCGGGGATCGGTGGGTCAAGTGCTGGCTACATGTGTGAAGGGGAGGAAATGACGCAAGAGACGCAGAATGTGCTGTTGTCCGTAGAAGACCTGCGAACCTGGTATGAACTGCGAAAATGGGGCTTCTTTCATGCCGGGTATGTGAAGGCAGTGGATGGTGTGACTTTCGACCTCAGGCATGGACAGGCGATCACGATCGTTGGAGAGAGTGGCTCGGGGAAGACCACACTAGCCAAGACCCTCCTCGGGCTCGTTCCCCCGACAGGCGGCAGAATGGATCTTGCTGGTCATCGCTATGACAGCGAGAGGGTGAAGTGGCTCAGGTTCCTCTTCAAGCAGAGTGAGCGGGCTGCTTGGCGCAACAAGAGAGAGAGGCGCACTTGGATTAGGGCTAAGGTGGGATTTGTGCAGCAGGATCCGTACGGGGCGCTCGCGCCGTTCATGAATGTGCGAAAGATCTTGGCCGAGCCCCTAACCATCCACAGGGTCCCTAAACACGACCAAGAAGAAAGGATTCGTGCCGTGATGGAGGAGGTCCGGCTTACACCATCGGAGGACTTCATCAACAAGTATGCGCATATGCTTAGTGGTGGGCAGCAACAGCGTTTGGTGATCGCGCGATCGATCGTTCTTGAACCCGAGCTGCTAATTGCCGATGAGCCGGTGTCCATGCTGGATGCCTCTGTGCGTGTGGAGATCCTTCAACTGCTGCGGCGTATTCAGGAATCGCACGACCTAGGCGTGATCTACATTACCCACGACCTCTCCACGGTGCGCTACTTCTCGGAGTACGTGTTCGTGATGTACGCCGCAAAGCTCGTAGAAAAGGCGGAGGTGAGCGAGTTGATCCACAATCCACGCCATCCGTATACGCAAGCGTTACTGACGGCTATTTCCGACCCTGATCCGGACAACGCGCGCGTCTTCAAGGACGTGCCGAAAGGCGAACCGCCAAGCCTCGCCCACCCACCGTCCGGATGTCGATTCCATCCTCGCTGCAAGCGTTTCATGGCGGATCTGTGTGATGTGCAGATGCCGGTTTCGTTCGAACCTGTTGCCGGACACCAGGTGGAGTGTTGGCTGTACCGGTAGGGAGACGATGCTGAAGAGTTCATTTCGTCTCCTATTGCTGGCATTCATTCTACTTGTGGTTGGCGTGGTGCTGCCGTTCTTGATAATGTTGGGTGTGATCCCTTCTGCCTTGACTCTCAGTATGGTTGCCTATGGCTCGTCTGTCAGCGGTCTATTTCTGGGCATTCTCGGGGCGGCCTTGTATGTGGGGGAACACCGTCGTAGGGATTGAACGGGCGTCCTCTGGCTACTGATCCCGGGTGTACTGATTGTGATCGCAGTCGTCGCGTTCAACTTCTTGGGAGATGTCCTGCGCGACGCGGTCGACCCGTTTACCATCATCTAAAACGCGCTTAAGCTTGCATCTAATCTAGGATTGCGGTAAGCTTTATGAGTATTCCCTTTATCACCAGAAGGCGGTTTGTTGTATGGAACGGATCGAGAGGACATTCATAGAAGAGGAGATGGAAAAGTCCTATATGAATTACGCGATGAGCGTAATTCGTGGGAGGGCCATCCCTGATGTGCGCGATGGATTGAAGCCGGTACAACGACGGATCCTTTATGGGCTCCATGAACTCGGCCTCAGCCCCGGCAAACCACATAAGAAATCGGCGCGTATCGTCGGAGAGGTGATGGGAAAATTCCATCCTCATGGTGACGTTGCTATCTATGACACCATGGTAAACATGGCTCAGCCCTTCTCTTATCGCTATCCATTGGTTGATGGACAGGGAAACTTTGGCTCAATCGATGGAGACTCATCAGCAGCGATGCGTTACACCGAGGCACGTTTCACGCCAATTGCCACCGAATTCCTGAAGGAACTGGAAGAAGAAACGGTTGATTGGATACCGAACTTTGACGAGTCGCTAGATGAGCCAGTTGTCCTCCCAGCAATGGTTCCTAACCTGCTGATGAACGGAGCTTGGGGAATCTCCGTTGGAATGACCACGCAGATCCCTCCTCATAATCTGGCAGATCTCATCGACGGGATTATCTATCTAATGGATAATCCACACGTAACGGTGAAAGAGCTCCTTACCCATATCCCAGGCCCCGACTTCCCTACAGGGGGGGTTATTATGGGGAGACAGGGGATAGAGGAGATGTATCGTACTGGGCAAGGGAAGATGACTTTGCGCGGGAAGGCATCGATAGAAGAAGATGGCAGAATCGTCATTAGCGAAATCCCTTATCAAGTGAGGAAATCAGCCATTGTGGAGTCTATTGCCAACAAGGTGCGAGCAGGAGATATTGAGGGAATAGCTGATCTACGCGACGAATCAGATCGTGACGGGTTGCGAGTAGTTGTAGAAACAAAACGTTCGGCTAACGCAGAAGTTGTGCTGAATCAAATTTATAAGTACACGCAACTTGAGCGTACTTATGCGGCTTTCTTCTTGGTGATTCTCGATGGAAACCCCCGCACTCTTTCACTAAAAGAGATCCTAAACTGCTTTATTGACTTTCGTCGCGAGGTAGTACGTCGAAGAACTACCTACCGTATGGAGGTAGCACGTAAGCGAGCACATATTCTAAGCGGGTACCGCATTGCCCTTGATAGTATCGAACGCGTAATTGCGATCATACGTGCCGCAAAAAATGCCGGGGATGCCGCTGTGAATCTGAAAGAGGAGCTTGCTCTATCTGATGCGCAGACCGATGCCATCTTGAGGATGCGCCTTTCCCAGTTAACCGCGCTTGAAGGGGAAAAGATTGATGCCGAGTATAAGGACAGAATTGTGGCGGTTGCTGAGTATAAGAAGATCCTGGCGAGTGATGTGTTGTTAGATGAGACAATCAAGAGCGAGCTGCAAGAGATTACTGAACGTTACGTTGATGAAAGGCGTACACTGATCACGGATGAGGAAGGCAATATTGACTTCCTCAGCCTTATTCCTGATTACGAATTAATGGTGAGTGTGACCAAGCGCGGCTATGCTAACGCCCCGCGTGAGTTGGAGTTTAAGAGCCAGGGGCGTGGCGGTAAGGGGGTTATTGGTCAGCGGACTAAGGAAGAAGATTACATCTGTTGTACTGCTATTGCCAATGCTCGTGACGATCTCCTTGTGTTCAGCGATCATAGCCGCGTTTGTAAGACACAGGGGTACAAACTACCCTCGTCAGGGCGTAGCGCCTCTGGCAAGAACCTGCGCGGATTAATCGCGCTTGGAGAAGATGAAAAAGTCTGCGCGATTCTCCCTGTAAGAGACTTCTCGGAGGTCGAAAATCGCCTTTGTTTGATGGCCACTGCCAAAGGGATTGTTAACAGGAATCGGCTGAGTGATTACTCTAATGCACATCCTAGCGGGATTATCGCTCTAAATGCTGCTCCGGATGATCGCTTAGTTTATGTAACCGGCACAATAGGTAGTGGTGAATTGATCCTTGCGACGCACCATGGTAAGACGATCCGCTTCTCTGAACAAGATGTTCGACTGACCAGGCGCCCCTCTCACGGAGTAATTGGAATCAGGCTTGATGCTGACGATTGGGTCATTGGGATGAGTGGCATTGACCGTGATATTACGATGGATAAGAAGTTGCTGATGGTAACTGAGCGCGGTTATGGTAAGCGTGTTTCACTTGTTGATTTCCCGCTTCAGGGACGCGGAGGAAAAGGTGTTCTCGGAATCAAGATTGATCGTGACTCGGGGCCGTTGGTATCAACTGGAATTGTCAGCGCTCAGGATGAGATTATCATCATCACCGAGCAGAAGGTTATTCGCATTATTGCCGGTGAGATAAATACCTATGGCCGCTACGCTCGCGGCGTACGTTTGATCGATTTGGCCGAAGATGACCGCATTATCTCTGTAGTAAGAACCTAAGAGGTCTATGTGAGAGCAGTTGAGAAAGAGCTGGCTAGGATCGAGTCTGGCGTAAGTGACCTTATTCCACGCGATAGCTTGATCCGCAAACTTGAACGTTCAGTGAAAACAAAAAGCCCACTGCGTGTCAAGTTGGGAATTGATCCTTCCGCCCCACATCTTACCTTGGGGCATTCTGTGCCCCTTCGCAAGATGCGCTTATTTCAAGATCTTGGGCATATCGGAGTGCTAGTGGTGGGTGACTTCACGCGACTTATTGGTGATCCATCCGGTCAATGCTCCACACGCGCGTTAATGAGCGCAGAAGAGATCAATCGTAATATGGCTACCTATCAAGAGCAAGCGTTCAAGATCCT
>JAUWOJ010000088.1 GCA_030612175.1 Candidatus Bipolaricaulota bacterium
TGGATCGCTGATTACGTGATGATGTCCTATGGAACCGGTGCGATTATGGCTGTGCCTGCTCATGACGAGCGTGATTTTGAGTTCGCGATCAAGTTTGGGCTCCCAATAATTCCCGTAATTGATCGGTTGGATGAACAGGCCCAGGCATTTATCCACCATGGCGCGGTAAAGGAAGGAACTGCCGACGCGCTGTGCAAAGCTGGGATTTCCTTTGAACAGAAGAAAGGATCGTTATTGGTTACCTTGGAGAAGAAGCAGATCGATTCTTATATCAATTTGGTTCGCAGCTATCTGCTACCAGGAAAGTGGAGTGAGATAGTCGGATCACGGTTTGTTTTTATCTTCGAGGATAAGACTGTTGCCCTTGATTCCGTGAAATCGGATCTTGAGATTGTTGCCCGTTGTCACCGGCTTGAGCCGGAACTGCGGGGGAGACGTACAGCGATGGAGATACTCGTCAGTCGCGAGCTTTACTCTGACTTGCTTTGTCACGCTGACCATGGAGAGATGCTTCACTCTGGATCGTTCAGCGGTACTCCAGGGAAAGAAGCTACGACTAAGATAATCAATTGGTTGGAGGAAAATGGCGTAGGTAGCGGGATGGTGAATTACCGGCTGCATGACTGGTTGATCTCCCGACAACGTTACTGGGGAGCGCCGATTCCGATTATCTACTGCGATAAATGTGGTGTTGTCCCTGTCCCTGAAGAAGATTTGCCCGTGTTGCTACCGGAAGTTGAATTCATCGGAAAGAAGGGGCTTGCCGATGTTCCGGGTTATGCGAAGACAATCTGTCCGGATTGTGGTGGCCGAGCCAAGCGAGATACCGACACAATGGATACATTTGTGGATTCATCTTGGTATTACCTGCGCTACATCTCACCGCACGACCAGAACCAGCCATTTGTCAAGGAGGATGTAGACCGGTGGCTTCCAGTTGATCAGTACGTTGGCGGAGTCGAACACGCTATTCTCCATCTTCTTTATTCGCGATTTGTGACCAAAGCGCTGCACGATCTGGGATACATTGGTTTTGATGAACCGTTCAGGCGACTGTTTACTCAAGGAATGGTCTGTCACAATGCCTACCATTGCCCCAAGCATGGTTGGCTGTACCCTCATGAAGTTAAGCATGGTTGCTGCCCACAGTGTGGCGAGCAGGTAGAGATTTCTAACTTCTCCATGTCTAAGTCAAAGAAGAATGTGGTTGCTCCGACAGAGATAATAGAGCGCTACGGTGCAGACACAGAACGGCTGTATACATTGTTTATGGGTCCGCCCGATCGGGATATCGAGTGGTCCGAAGAAGGAGTGCGGGGGGCGCTGCGGTTCCTCAATCGGCTGTGGAATCTAGTCATTTCTCAGGCTGAAAGAGTTGCGGATGTCGGTCAATCTGTTGATACCACTGACCTGGATGAACCTGGTCGGGCTCTGTGGCGGCGTTATCATCATACGGTCAAGAAGGTAACCGAGGATATCGGCACTCGGTTCAGCTTCAATACGGCCGTTGCCACAATTATGGAGCTTGTAAATGAGCTTGGGCGATATGTGCAACAAGAGCCATGCGATGCGTTGGTGCGAGAAGTCATCGAGGGGTTAGTACTAATGCTTTCGCCGTTTGTTCCATTTGTCTGCGAGGAACTATGGCGACAGATTGGGCGTAGTAACGCGGTACTTGAAAACAAATGGCCCAGCTTCTTGCCTGAGGCGCTAGAGGAGGAAACAGTCGAGATCCCGGTACAGATCAATGGGAGGCTTCGCGCGCGAGTGAGGATTCCCATTGAAGTAAGTCGTGATGCCAGTGCGCTTGAGCGAGCCGCCTTGGATGCCTCAGCTGTTGCCGAACGGATCAAGGGAAAAGAGCTTGTCAAGGTGATTGCAGTTCCAGGGCGCATGGTAAGCATTGTGGTTCGCTAACTGGAGTGTACAGATGTGAACAACCTATCTATGGGGGGGTTTGTGGCGCATTTTGATTCTGCGAAAGCTTGAAATTAGGAGAAGAATCTGGTAAGAAGGAAGGTAAGATATCGGGGCCTTAGCTCAGTTGGGAGAGCGCTTGCATGGCATGCAAGAGGCCAGGGGTTCGAGTCCCCTAGGCTCCACCCGAGGGGACTGATTGTAGAACCGAGGGCAAGACATCCTTGGTTCTTTGCTCAGGCGTAGGTATACGATATTCAATCTGGACACTTTCTACATCGACTTGGATCTCCTTGATGATTGCTGCAAGGAATGCTTTCCTTTCTTGAAACGTGCCCAGTCTGAGAGCCTTCTTTAGCTCTTTGGCGTAAGATAGAACAGTTTCCAGACTCACTCTAGGATTTGTGTTCCCTTCGGTACTTTCCAGAATCTCAGTGTATCTTTCCTCAAGGGACGCAATCGAACTACAAAGCTCCTTGATTCGAGGAGCAAGATCCCCAATTGCTAGCTGTCCGGTCTCCAACACCTCGTAGTGACGATCGAGTCGCTTGCGCAATACTCGCAGTTGGGTCTGCACCGTTTGGAGTCTCTTCTGTGTTTGTTGCTTCTCCTTCTGTAGTTCCTCGTTTACCATCTTTGTGAGTCTTCGCAGGTTCTCTTCATCAAGGATTACCTCTTTTACTCTTGTGAGGACAAAGTTTTCAAGCTTCTTTTTGGATATCCGAATTCCTCGACAAGCATCCTTGCCCTCGCGGTAGTACTTTTGACAGGTGTAGTAATGGTAATTACCGCCTTTGGCCGCTGTTCCGGACATGTGCCTGCCGCACAGCCCACAGCGAACGAGCCCGCTCAGCAGATATGGGCTTGACTCCCAGCGAGCAAGCGCGTGATTCTCGGATCGATGGGAACGTATCTGTTGCACCTTCTGAAAGGTTTCTTCGCTGACCAGGGCTGGGTGGACGTCATTGACGGTCACGGGATTGTTACCCGGATGGTGTTTGCCAGTTGCATCAAGGTACAATCGTCCCACCGTGATATCTCCGCAGTAGACGCGGTTTTGCAGGATGGAATAGATCCGCTTTGCGGTCCAGCTTCGCCCGCTGTTAGCGAGAGTTCCCTCCGCGTTGAGCATTGCTGTGAGTTGAGGAACGGTCTGTCCCTGTGAATATAGGGTGAACATGCGGGCGATGACAGGACCGTACAGGTCATCTACCGCCAGTTTGTAGCGGGATGCTGACCCATCTTGTACCGGTTCCTTGTGGTAGCCGATCGGGGCATGCGAGAAGGGAAAGTATCCCCGTCTTGCCACCTCTCGCAAACCGCGCTGAATGTCCTGGGAAAGGTTGTTTGAGTAAAACTCGGCAAAGCTCTCGAACATGCGAGCAATCAGCTTACCTTGTGGCGTGTCATCGATGTTCTCATGGAGGGAGATGATCTTGACGCCATACTGACGTAAATGGGCATCAAACGCGGTAGAGATTTCCATGTTACGCGCCAATCGATCCAGTTTCCACACGAGAACAGCGTCGATATCGCGGTATTTGACCGCATTGAGCATCTTGGTGAACGCTGGGCGGTTGGCCGTGCGGCCGCTTCTTGCTTCATCCACATACTCTGCTGCTACCGTCCACTTCTTTTCTCGGGCAAAGGCACGCAGGGCACGGAGCTGGGCACTAATGGAAAGCTGCTTTTCAGCCTGCTGTTTGGAGGAAACCCGAGCATACAGGACAACGCGCAACATTTCTCACCCTCCCTGTTGGTGTTGTTCTAGTAAATCGGAATTACACTCTCTTGTCAACTCTTCCGCTATGGTAACATAGGTCTCTGCCGTTGCTGGGTCATTAGGCCAGCTTATCCGCGCTACAGCCCACGGTATCTGAAAGTTGAGCTGTCTGTCGGGATCCTCTGGCGGTTCCGGTTGTGGAACCTGTTCCTGTTCCCCTTTCCTTGGCCCTGGTGTCTCTAAAG
>JAUWOJ010000075.1 GCA_030612175.1 Candidatus Bipolaricaulota bacterium
CTAATCAACTTGTCTTTTCTCGACTCCCGACTATCTGTTCAGTCTTTCTCTGGGTTACCTTGCCTTAACGGCGAGGAAGCATAAAATAAGAGAAAGATCAGAGGGGGCAAAGCATGGGAAAAGAAGAAGTACTTGAAAGCACTCTAAAACAGATCAAGAAAGTTTATGGCGAGGGGGCAATTATGTGGCTTGGTGACGGGGCCCAGGTATTGCAGGTGGAAACAATCCCTACTGGGTCTCTTGCGCTTGACATTGCAATTGGTGTTGGTGGTGTGCCGCGCGGGAGAGTCGCTGAGATCTTCGGCTCGGAGTCAAGCGGGAAAACAACGCTTGCTCTACACATAATTGCAGAAGCTCAGAAAAAAGGAGGCATAGCCGCTTTTGTTGACGCGGAACACGCCCTTGACCCAACTTATACACGTGCATTAGGAGTGGACCTTGACCACCTACTCCTTGCCCAGCCAAACTCAGGAGAACAAGGGCTCGAGATTACCGAACAGCTTACCCGCAGTGGAGCGATTGATATTATCGTAATTGACTCTGTAGCCGCGCTTGTTCCCATCGCCGAGATCGAAGGACAGATGGGCGATGTACAGGTGGGACTGCAAGCACGATTGATGAGTCAAGCGATGCGCAAGCTCTCAGGCGCAATCTCTCAGTCAAGAACAATCGTTGTCTTTACAAACCAGCTTCGTTCGGTAATCAGTGGATCGCGCTTCGGTCCTTCAACCACTACTTCAGGAGGACGTGCTCTCAAGTTCTACGCCTCCCTGCGGCTAAGCTTGTGGCCATCTAGCAGGATCGAAGAAGGCTCATCGGAAATCGGAAGAACTATCAACGTGCGCGTGGTAAAAAACAAGGTCGCTCCACCATTCAAGGAAGCGACCTTTGACATCATCTACGGCAAGGGAATCGTGCGCTCACGCGATCTATTACATACAGCAGAATCACTTGAGCTCGTTACACGCAGTGGCTCCTGGTACTCCTTTAATGATACGCGCCTTGGCCAGGGTATTGGGAACAGCGCTCGTGTGTTAGAGGAAGACCCACAGCTTGCCAACGAGATTGAAGCAGCTATTCGAGACAAGGCCGGTTTTCCCAACACCCCGACAGAGGAGGTTGCAGACGCCGACTGACCCCTGGCAAAGCTTGATTCGCTTACTTCGGTATCGGCCACGCAGCATAGCAGAGTCCCGGACAAGGCTTCAGTCGCAGGGATTCTCCGATGAGGCGATTGCACAAACACTGCAACGAGCTGAGGCAGCGGATCTGTTGAATGATAGTCTGTTTGCCCGGTTGTGGGTGGGAGACAGGCTATTAAATCATCCCCTTTCACGACAAGCTATCAAGCGAGAACTCCTCGAGAAGGGCATCGCCAAATGTACGGCCACGCAGATAGTGGAACAGCTCTACTCTCCTGAGAAAGAGCGGCGAGTTGCTCTTAACCTGGCCCAGGAACGTTTCAAGCGCTATCATGGGGTAGACGAGAAGCACCGTATCCGCCGAATGATGTCTTACCTCACCCGGCGTGGGTTCTCGTTTTCCCTTGCGCGAGAGATAGTTCGTTCCCTGGAAGTTCAGTACAATGATGACTAAGAGTACTTCTGTTTCATCAGGGTGAATAGATGACTAAGATACGAGTTGGCACAGGAACAGATTTTCACAGATTGGTCAAAGGAAAACCACTCACTATTGGTGGAGTAAACATTCCGTATTCCAAAGGACTTGCTGGACATTCTGATGCCGATGTCCTTACCCATTCCATTTGTGATGCACTCCTCGGGGCGGCCGGGCTGGGCGATATTGGAACACACTTTCCCGACTTCGACGAACGCTATCATGGAATCGAGAGCCTAAAACTACTTAAACAGGTAATCACAATCCTTGCTAAGGCAGGATACCATACTGTGAATGTCGATAGTTCGCTCATTGCAGAACAGCCAAAGCTAACTCCCTATTTTCCTGCAATGAAAAGACAGCTGGGGAATGTAATTCACCTTTCATCTGAATGCATTGGCCTTAAAGCGACAACAAGCGAGGGCATGGGGGCGCTGGGCCGTGGAGAAGGAATCGCCGCAACGTGTGTATGTCTTATCGAAAAAGCTTGAGGATGTCCTGATAAGTAACAAGGAGCATCAGCGCAATCAGAACGAGGAAGCCAATCGCGTGAATCATTCCTTCCCGCTCGGGCGGGATTGGTTTTCGCCGAATGGTTTCGTACAAGGCAAAGGCAGCGCGACTCCCGTCAAGAGCAGGGAACGGAACCAAATTGAACAGTCCTAGGCTCAAGCTCAAGTAAGCAAAAAGCCGTAGAAAGACACTCACTCCTTGTTTTGCCCAATCCGCAAGCATGCGCGCAATCCCGATTGGGCCAGCCACTGTGTCGCTTGGCGAGATCTGTCCGGCGATGATACCGCGAATCCAACCGATCATCAACCGCACGTAACCTGCAAACTCTCCTGCACCGATGATAATCCCTCTGGCGAAATCAGGGCGGCGGTAGGTGGTTCCAAGATCGGCGAGTGTTATTCCTGAGAAGATCTGATCAAGATCCAATCCACTCGTCTGTACAAGCCGTATTTCTCTCACGCCCATGCGGAGGACGCTGACCTCAACTGACTCAGTCGGGAGATGTTCATTCATCCTCAGAAGGAGATCGATGCCTGTTCTTGTGGGCACGTCCCCCACCGAAACAATCGTGTCCCCCGCTCTCAATCCAGAGGCAAGGAACGCCGATGATGGATCAAGGGCGGCTAATGTATTCGTGTAAGTGATCGGACTGGGATAGATCCCAATGAGGTAACGCCCTTCTCCCTCGTCAAACTCGGGGGTCATCGTGAAGATGCGACGACTGCCATCTCGTTCAACCACCACCTCGATCGGCGCACCTTCGCATCCCTGAACCGCGTGGTGCAAGTCCTCGATCGTATAAGTTGGGACTCCTGTAATGGAAATGATCCTATCGCCAGGAAGGAGCTTAACCTCAGCTGGTTTCCCGGGAATCAGCGCAGCTACTTGCACCAGCGGAACCCCAAACATCCACAGCGCGAAAACAAGAACGAGGAGAGTCATCAGTAGGTTAGCGGATGGGCCGGCCAAGCTGATCAAGATGCGAACAAACGGTGGCCTGTTGTAAAGGAGGCGCCCCTTAGGAATCTCGGAATCTGTTTCCTCGCGATCTTCTCCGGCCAGTCGAACATAGCCGCCAAATGGAAGCGCGCGAATTGAGTAGAGTGTCTCACCAATCCTATGCGAGACAAGTTTGGGACCAAACCCGATGGCAAACTCTTTGACGTACACTCCGGTGAGCTTAGCTGCTAGAAAGTGCCCGCCTTCATGTACCCCAACTAGCACAAGAAGCGTTCCTACAAGAAGCAGAAATGTAATCATCTACAACCTTTCTACCCGCATAATCAAGACCTTGTCCGTTTCTGAGCTAACTCGTACCGCATTGGATAAGCGTACCCCTACGACCCACAGAATCTTCTCCTTATCACACAAGAGTGGCAGTCGACTACGTTCGTAGAACGGAACGTGTTCATCGATTAGGAAATTCTTTAGTCTTTTCTCCTCTTTCATCCCAAATGGGGAGAACCGATCGCCAGGTTGGCGGCTGCGAAGACAGAGAGGGAAACGCACACATGCAGCATCGGCAATCTCTACTGTCTGATCGGTTGACGATAGTTGAACCTTATCCCTCCGTTCAGTAGATAACGTCACGCTGATCTCAAGAGAAGGAAACTCCGTCTTTCCAAGCTCCAGCGGAAACTCATATGGGGGCAGCATTTTCGGAGGTTGTGTGCTAAGGGCTAACTCATCACCCTGAACTCGCGCATTGATTCCGGGAAGATCCGCTTCTCCATGAGCACGAGAAGAAGAAACAAGCCGGCAGAGAGACTCAATGTGAGATCTTTCGATACCCTGCAAGTCTCCGCGCAAAGAAGCGATTCCGCGCCGGATAAGCAGAGCACGAATTGAAGGCGGAAACCCGGCAAGTTTGCCCCGGAAAAACGTTAGTTTACCCGCTTGATCACCCATGAGAACTTCTTCCCATGGGCGATCAAGAAGTATTCCAAGCGCTTGCTGTTCTTCCAGAATAAGATCGGCGGTTCGTCCCACCGCAGCAACGACACGTGGATTATGTTGCTCTAATAAGGGAAGAACCTTGCAGCGAATCCAATTGCGCGAATACGTCATATCTTTGTTTGTTCTATCCTCACGCCATGCCACGCCCCTATCACGCGTAAAGGTCAATACCTCCTCTCGCGATACATCAATCAATGGACGGATATAAGCCTTGGTTGCCGGGCGTACCCCCTGTAACCCGGTCGGGCCGGCGCCACGAATTAGGTTGAACAACAGTGTTTCCACACGGTCGTTTCGTGTATGCCCAAGCGCGATGACCCGGGCACCAACTGCACGCGCAGTCTCCGCAAGAAAGCGCTGTCGCACCATTCGGCCTGCTTCTTCTATTCCCACTCCTTTTTCTTCACTTACGGCACGAACATTGATCAATGTGCTTTCTACTCTGATTTTCTTCTTTCTTCCCAAAGAGGCAACAAATTGCGCATCCGCTTCTGCTTCGGTGCCACGCAAGTCATGATTAAGATGCGCGATGACAAGCTCAAGCCTGTTCTCCTGCGTCAATAGACAGAGAATCTCAAGGAGGACGACCGAGTCTACGCCTCCAGACACAGCAACAAGGATCTTGTCCCCTGGCTTGATCAAGTCATACCGCTCTATGGTCGCCCTTACCCTAGATAGCAACATGAACTAATTGTGGGGGCAAATCCGTGACAAATCAATGCCTGCCCTGTGAAGTGATCTTGATCCTCCTACTTCACCGGAGCTTGCCCTTCCTGACCAATGATCTCCGCGCCCCTGTCCCTCCGCGCCCCTGCACCTCC
>JAUWOJ010000050.1 GCA_030612175.1 Candidatus Bipolaricaulota bacterium
TCGACATTCCCGCCGCTTAAGATCACTCCAACCCTTCTTCCTTCAATACCCAGATGATGATTGAGGAGCGGAGCAACTGCAACGGCGCTCGATGGTTCAATAATGATCTTCATTCGTTCCCACACGTACCGCATCGCTCCAATTATCTCCTCTTCCGAGACACGGACAATATCAAATACGCGACTCTTTATCACCTCGAAGTTACGCACACCTAGAGTCGTGCGCAGCCCATCAGCGATTGTATTCGCGTTAACCTCCTCAACACGTTTTCCACCTCTAAACGAACGATACGCGTCATCGGCCTCAGTTGGCTCACAGCCAATTACCCTAGCTTTAGGAAGAAGATGAGAAGTAGCAATTGCTGTTCCCGCGAGAAGGCCACCCCCGCCGACGGGAACAAGTACATAATCAAGATCGCCAACATCCTCAATCAATTCGGCGACGGCTGTTCCCTGTCCGGCGATTACCTGATTATCATCATGAGAACTTACAAAGATAGCACCAGTTTCTTTAACTATCTGTGCGGTGACATTGGCTCTTGCGGCAAGATTTGGTTTGCATAAGACAACCTTTGCGCCATAGCCCGCGGTTGCTAGCCGCTTTATCTCCGGAGCATCCTCCGGGATTACAACAGTCGCCCGTGCGTGATGCAATCTTGCTGCCAGCGCTAGTGCCTGGGCATGGTTTCCACTGGAGTGAGTAATAACCCCGCGAGTTCGCTCTGTTGCGGTCAAAGCCGCAACAGTATTGCACGCTCCACGAAACTTGAATGAACCACTTTTCTGTAGAAATTCGCCCTTGAAAAAGACGTTGTTCGCAGTTGCTCTATCCAGAGAGGTACAGGTCAAGAATGGCGTGCGATGGGCAAATGGAGCAATCCGCTCACGTGCGAGAATAACCTCTTCCCACAGAAGATCAGCCATTATTTTGGCTGAAGACGGTCATCCGATAGTATTTGAGCTCTTCGATTGACTCACGGATATCGGAAAGCGTCCGGTGTTTTGAAGATTTGCCACCTTTGACTTCTTTTCCTGGGTACCAGCGACTTACAAGCTCTTTCAGTGTGCTTACATCAACGTTGCGGTAGCTTAGGTACTCATTCAGTTTTGGCATGAACCTGATCAAGAAACGACGGTCAAAACAGATTGAATTACCACATAGAGGACAGCCTTGTTCGGGGCAGTATATCCTTACTACTTCAAGTGTTTCCTGCTCTGCTTGCGCAAGCGAGACCGATGAGCGGCGAACCTCTTCGATCAACCCAGAGCTTCCATGTTGTTCTACACACCATTCATCCATCTTGCTGAGAACACTCTCAGGTTGATGAACGACCAGATTTGGGCCATGGGCCAGTATGTTAAGACTTCCATCGGTGATGATAGTAGCAATCTCCAGGATCTTACAGGAGCTCACATCGAGTCCGCTTGTTTCAAGGTCGAGCCATACCAGGTTGTTTGTATTCTGTTTCGCTATCATCTGCGTCCTTTTTGAGGAATACGATTTTGCCAACACTAGCATACCACTATTGTCCGTCTCTTCAAAGGACCAAGTGCCGCCTTGCATCAGAAAGTAATAGTCCGCTTAACCTTGCACCTAGGTTCTTGCCCCATTCTTCGAATGACTGCATCATGCTTCCCATGCAGGGGGGGCAGGGTGCGGGTACAGTCATGATGGATAGATCAACAGAATGACTGGCAGACTGAGCAAATATCAGGTACCTCAGCAAAGAAAGGCCACGCTGATTGAGTCCATTAGTGATTCCTGTTACTCTTTGTTCTGAGACAGGCGAATCATTAGACTATCTTAGAGGAGGTCTCTGTCGCTTTGTGCGCGAGTGAAAGGTTGAAGGTTAGCGTGGTGATCCCTGTACTTAACGAGGCTAAGGAGATCGAGCTCTGTTTGAAAAGCCTAAGCAATCAGAGTTTTCGCAATTTTGAAGTCATCGTAGTTGACAATGGATCAATGGACAACACAAGAGAGATCGTTGAGACATACGACTGTCGCGTAATCCACGAGTCACGACAGGGAGTAGGCTATGCACGGCAAAGGGGATTTGAGGAGGCGATAGGAGAAATCATCGCTTCAACCGATGCCGACACCATTCTCCCACCAGATTGGTTGGAGAAGATTGTAAAATCCTTTGAAACAAATGCAGAACTCGTGGGAGTCTATGGGAAGATCCTGTTCAAGGGACCGCAGGGATGGGCTCTATGCATCTCGGAATTCCTCTTTACACTCTTCCTCAGATTGAACCAGTTCTTGCGGCGACCGAGCTTCTGTGGCCCCAACTTTGCTGTTCTCAACAAGGCTTTCCAGCAGGTCAATGGCTTCAAGGACGGAGATCATGTCTACACTGTCTCCGAGGATTTACAACTAGCGATGAAGCTGAGAAAAGAAGGAGAAATCTCGTTTCATAGAAACCTAGCAGCCTACACATCTCCACGAAGGCTTAACGAAGGAGCGTTCCACTACATATGGACACATACAAAGAACTACTGCTCGATTGCTTGGCTAGGAAGAATGAAGTAAGATGGTCAATTTCTTGCTGAAATTCATTGGTTTTCTTGCCTTTGTGCCAATGAAGCTAATCGCGATAGTTGTAAGGCTTGAGGTCCATGGAGTAGAGCATATCCCACAAGGAGGCTACATCCTCTGCCCAACACACATGGGCGATCTCGATGCTTATTTGATCCGCCGCGCTCTTCACAATAATCCACATTCTGAGAAATGGAATCGTTATCTATACCGCTTAGAATCTGGTCCATGGGCGCGTCGACTTTTCTTGACTTGGTGGGGAGGATGGATCCTCGAGAACACAGGCCCAAATATAGGAGCCTTGCGCGGGGCCTTACAGTGGTTAGAGCAGGAACACCCTGTAACCATCTTCCCCGAAGGACACCGGCATAGTGAAAGTACCTTCTACCACGGAGCGGCTTTCCTTGCTTGCCGGTCAGATAAACCGCTTCTTCCTCTGGTGATCGATCGAGGGGTGTTTGTCGCGAAGGAAACGCCGTTCTATATCTTCCCATTTGTTGTCCTTTGGCGCTACCTGCGACGAGTACGTCAAGTAAGTTTAAGGTTCTGTGAACCACTCCACCCTGACCTTGAACGGTATCACGATGAACGACACAGGTACCTAGAGTGTCTAACCAAGCAACTCGTCAAGCAAATAACAAAGGAAGAACCTCGCACATCACGCCAAGATCGCGGAGAGAAGCAACAATGAGGCAAGGAATGTCATGTTGACCTACACGATACGCCGACTGATAAGCCTGGCTGTTTCTCTTGTCCTCATCTCACTTCTGATCTTCACAGTAATGCGAATCATTCCGGGCGATCCAGCCCAGATGATGCTTGGAACAGAGGCGGAACCAGAAACTCTCGAAATTCTTCGTGATAAGCTCGGGCTTGATGAACCACTTTTCGTTCAATACTTCTCCTGGGTGCGAGGGATGCTAACCGCTAATCTTGGCGATTCCCTGAGATACAACGTGCCAATCTCAGGGCTGATCTCTTCTCGCTTACTTGTGACCGCGCCACTCGCTGTAATTGCCACTCTTCTTTCGGTCCTGGTCGGCGTGCCAGCAGGCCTATATGCGGGCACGCATCGCAACCAAATCGGGGATTACGGTGTGATGATCTTCTCTCAGATCGGCCTGGCTGTACCTGCTTTCTGGTTTGGCATCCTTCTCATGCTAATATTCGCTGTCCAATTGAACTGGTTCTCTGCGGGGGGGTTCATCCCTTGGACAGAAAGTGTATCCGGAGCGTTCAATCACTTATACTGCCTGCCGTAGCACTGGGAATCATTCGCGCGGCGGTAATCGCTCGGTTGAGCCGTTCTGCGCTCCTTGAGGTACTTCACCACGATTACATCCGAACAGCACGCAGCAAGGGACTTGTGGAACATGTCATTCTTTACAAGCATGCTTTGCGTAATGCCCTCATCCCCATTATTACGATCATTGGTATGCAGTTCGCCGCTTTGCTTGCTGGAACAATCATCATCGAAAATGTCTTCTATTTGCCTGGTCTGGGTAGATTGGCCTTCCAAGCAATCAGCCAACGTGATTTCCCCGTAGTTCAGGACATTGTTCTGCTCATAGCTGTGATGGTTGTGGGAATGAACCTGTTAGTTGATCTGACCTACATGTTTCTGGATCCGAGGATACGATTGGAGTAATGATGTGGCTTCATTTTTTCCATTGCGCAAGGCAAAACGTGAACTTCATGATTGGTTTCGTGCTAGTTTTTCTGCTGTTAATAACAGCAATTGCCACTGAGTTGTATACTCCCTACGACCCGATCAAGATGATGATTTCCGATCGCATGGAA
Source organism: Candidatus Bipolaricaulota bacterium (assembly GCA_030612175.1). GTDB lineage: Bacteria > Bipolaricaulota > Bipolaricaulia > UBA7950 > UBA9294 > JAUVYF01. The sequence goes on from JAUWOJ010000050.1 coordinate 4,336, forward strand.
CCGCCCAGCAAGAACCACCTGCTTGGAACAGATCAGTACGGTCGAGATGTACTAAGTCGAATCATGCAAGGATCGCAGACCTCAATCCTTGTTGGAGGGATTGCGGTAGGGATTGGCATGGTATTTGGCGTAACCCTAGGTGTATGGAGTGGGCTTGTTGGAGGCTGGTGGGATGAGACAATCATGCGTCTCATGGATGTTCTATATGCTTTCCCCGCTGTACTCAACGCACTTCTCTTATCATCCCTGCTCGGACCTGGAATCAGAAACAGCATGATAGCAATTGGAATCTACAACATCCCTGTATTTGCACGTCTATCGCGCGGAGGGGTTCTCGGAGCAAAAGAACTTGACTACACCGCGGCGGCCTATTCTATTGGGCGGGGTCGGTTCGGCGTAGCCTGCCAGCACATTTTTCCCAATGTGCTATCACCACTGATCGTCCAAGGCACCGTTCAATTCGCGGTAGCCATCCTCTCCGAAGCAGGGCTAAGTTATCTTGGATTAGGAACACAGCCACCGTTTGCAAGTTGGGGGCGTATGCTTCTTGAGGCTCAAACGTTCATGGGAATTAATCCCTTACTGGCAGTTTTTCCCGGTCTTGCCATAGCGATCGCCGTACTTGGATTCAACCTTCTTGGTGACGGTCTTCGGGACGTACTGGATCCCAAGCTGATGAAATCGAGATAAGAAAGGAGTGGTATTAATGAATGATCTAGCGCAACGTATTGGTCGGGCCCTTACAGAGGTATGCAAGGATAAGGCTCATCCTGGAGATCCCTATGAATCTGCATAACCGATTAATTGTCAGTCTTATCATAATCTTGGCGGGGCTTAGTAGCCTAGTCACAGCTCAGACAACCGGAGGAACTCTAACCGTAGCCGTGCAGGCAGAACCGGATGGCTTAAACCTGATCTTAACGCCTGCCACAGCAAGCTATCAGTTGGTGATGTACAATATTGCCGAACCACTCATGCGCTACACAGCCGACCGCGAACTGGTACCGCTACTTGCCACCAGCTACGAGGTGAATGAGGTTGATGGTGGGGCGGAATACACGTTCCATCTGCGATCTGGCGTCGTGTTCCATAATGGGCAGCCGTTCACTGCCGAGGACGTGAAATACACGTTTGACACTCTGCTCGATCCAGGCACTGCGTCCCCAAATGCATCGCCATTTGCGTACATCAAAGAGGTTGTAGTTGTCGATGCAACAACTGTGAAGTTCATTACGGAAGGGAAAGCAGCGTCGTTAGTGGGATATCTTGCCTCAGGAAAGGGTACCGGAATCATCCCGTGGGGATCGGACATGGAAGCGCTTCGCTCCAATCCTATAGGAACAGGTCCATTCATGTTCTCACAGTGGATTCCAGGAGATTGCTTGATTTTCGTCAAGAATCCAAACTACTGGAAACCAGGTGTACCATATCTAGACAAAGCGATTTTCAAGATTATTCCAGCTCAAGTAGCTTCGTTGGCTGCTCTGATGTCAGGTGATGTTGACTTCGTTGATCGCATGGTGGCAGAGAATGCGATACAGATTGAGAACGACCCGCGATTTAAGATAGTTTCCGGGCCACAGAATCTAGCCCAGCTTCTGGCAATGAACCACGCGCGCCCACCGTTTGATAATGTTCTTGTCCGTCGCGCGATCTACTATGCTATCGACCGCGACGACATCATCACTGCCACTGACTTGAAGCCAGAGTGGGGAAGTCCGATTGCATCCCATATGACACCCATGAATCCATACTATGTCGACCTTACTGGGATGTATCCTCATGATCCCAGTAAAGCGAGGGAACTTCTTGCTCAAGCAGGCTATCCGAACGGTTTTGATACCACAATATACTTGCCTCAACCTTACCAGCTCCATATACGTACCGGAGAAATCATTGCCGACCAGCTTAGAGAGGTCGGGATCAACTGCAAGCTGGAGATCGTTGAATGGGGAATTTGGCTCGACAAGGTATACGAGCAATGGGACTATGACATGACAGTGATAGGTCACGACCAAGGCTTAGAACCAGCAGCCAATTTCGCCAAGGGCTTCACGCGTGCCAATGACGATGGAACATCTGCTTACTACTGGCAGTACACAAACTACTTCCTTCGCGAGTTACTCGACAGGGGCAATGAAACATTCGATGTCAACGAGCGCAAGATGATCTACGCTATGGCGCAGACCCTTATTGCAGACGATGCTGTATTGATTTGGATTCAAGATCCTCATCAACTAGAAGGGATGCGAGTAGGAGTTATGGGTTATCGCATCCTGCCAATGTATGTATTTGATCTAGCGCCTATCTATCTTGAGTAGGATAAAACGTGATGGGGCTTGGCAGAACGCCAGGCCCCATTTGTTCAATAAGGAAGCTTGGCGAGCTTACCGCTGCCATTCGATCCTGAACTATCGACCCCTAGCTCTTAACCTTCTCTTAACCTACGAACTTAGTGAACTCTATCAGCCCGTCACTCATATCTATTCCAACGTCTTTGGTAGATTCTTAAAGAGGTATAAGAAGAAATCCATCATTCCTTCATCTGCAAACTCAGCATCCATAAGCGCTTGAAATTTGTCTTTCAACAAGATATCTCCCGAAGCTTCAACTTGATCTCGCCATTCCAGAAAAAAGCGAGTAGATTCGGCAGTTGTCATTTCATTAAACTCTCCCGTTAGAGCGGGAACAAACAAGCCGCTGATGATTTCCGCCTGTGCTTTGGCCCATGCTATCTTTTCTTCTAGCAACGCGATCCTGCTTTGGGCTGACTCAAGATCACTTTGTAGCGCCTCAACTTGTGCTTGGGCTGCAGAGAGTTCCGCCCCCAGCTTGTCATACTGTTCTTGAGACACAGTAGCAACACAACTAACCGCGATCAAGGAAGTTAAGACAATGGATAGAAATACGACACCAATTAGAGATTTTTCATTTTTCATTTTTCCTCCTTCCAATATTCCGAGTAGAGATGCTCATACTCCAGCAGGATCCAATACGTCTCTCGCTGAGATGAACTGGTAAGCTCGGGCTCGTTAGCCTTCGTCAGCCCAGTCGCGAACCTTGCGCTTTATTTTCTCTTCAATGCTTTTGCCTAAATCATCCCACTCCATATCGGGATCTGCATCAACCCAGTGAGCGATACCACGCTTTACTCTCTTCTCAATTTTATCGCCCAACTCCTCCCAGTTCTCTTCGTTCTTGCGCTCACCCCAATGAAAGATGCCGTGTCTGATTTTGGATTCGATCCTGTCGACTGTTTTGTCCCAAGTGCGCTCTCTTCGCCACGGAGGGAGAACGCGGCCATTGACCCCGATTCCCGTCCAAGCGAAAAACAAGATAAAAAGGAACCATAAACCAGCGGCCTGCAGATAGTTAAGAACAGGCAGCAGTCCAAGATGCCCGGCCAGAATGCTATTCCATAGCATCATTATCACCCAACTGAAGAAGAAGAACGCGGCAACGCCGCCACAAGCTACGAGTTTTGTGAGCAATCGCATCACAGAACACCTCCCTAAA
>JAUWOJ010000081.1 GCA_030612175.1 Candidatus Bipolaricaulota bacterium
AAGTGTGGCGTTGTCCTTCACCCCAGAGAGGCAATAAGATTGAACAACATCTGTCCAGTGTGTGGAAAATCGCTCACAATTGGGGTTATGCATCGCGTCGAAGAACTAGCGGACCGTGAAGGCAGTGAAGGACCAACACAACGGTTTCCCGTACACCACCTTGTCCCACTTGCTGAAATCATTGCACAGGCCCTAGGCATTGGTCCGGGATCAAGAGGGGTTACTCGTGAGTATAGTCGGCTTATCAAGCGCTTTGGAAACGAGTTCCGCATTCTTCTCGACCTACGAGAAGAAGACCTGCAAGATGGTGTTCCCTCGCGCGTTCTACAGGGAATCACAAAGGCGCGTGCCGGGGATCTTGAGATCAAACATGGTTACGACGGCGTATATGGCAAGATCTCAATCCAGTTTGATCAACAATAGGAAAAGCAAGTCAGGCTATCGCAGACCGATGAAGTTGGCATGCCTTGAGGGTTGGCAAGAAGTCAGCAATGCATCTGGCCTTATCGATCGAAGTACCGACGGTGTGTCTCGTGAAGGTGATCCTTCACATCCTCTGAGGCGAACGCGGCATTCACGCTGTCTGAAAGGATCATCTTGATCTCATCCCAAGACAGAGAAAAAGCGTCACTAACTGCTGATAGTTCATGAGTAACATCAATCTGGGACATCAAGCGATTATCAGTGTTAAGTGTTATCGGGATGCCTTCATCCAGATATCTCTTCATCGGGTGATCGGCATAGCTGTTCATTATCCCTGAGATCTGCAGATTGCTTGTTGGACAGATCTCAAGTGGAATCTTCTTCTTCACAGCTTCATTCTCGGTCTTCTTATCCTCGTATAGGTAGACTCCGTGCCCGATTCTTTCCGCGCCAAGGTCAATTGCTTGCTTAACGTGATGCGCACAGCAACCTTCACCAGCGTGGATTGTAACATGCAATCCAGCTGCGCGGGCAATCTCCACGGCCTTGTGATGCCTGATCGGCGGGAAGTTTACCTCTGGACCAGCAAGATCAATCGCTACTACTCCCTTGTTAAGATATTCGACTGCCAATCTCGCGACCTTCTCTGAATTTGCAGGTGATTCCTGCTTCATCGCGCATAGGATTAGATTCGTCTCTATCGGATAGTTCTTCTCCGCTTGCGTCATCCCAGCAAGGACCGCCTCTACTACCTGTTGAGGGGTCAATCCTCTTCTCAGGTGAAGAAGGGGGGCAAAGCGGATCTCCATGTAGATGACATTCTCCTTGGCTGCATCCTCACATAGCTCGTACGCTGCTCGCGTCAATGATGCTTCTGTCTGCAACACAGCCACGGTAACATCAAATGCCGCGAGGTACCTCTCCAGCGAACACCGTAATGGTGGAATGACGGTTTGTTTGATGTTGGACAAGCCGGGAAGATTCCGAGCTAGTTCCATTACCGTTCCCAGGCGTAACGATCCATCTAGATGAACGTGCAAATCTACCTTCGGTAGATCGTAAACCAAATCTCTTTCCATGTATGCAATATTCCCATAAATCATCGCTGTCGACAACTCAAGGAAGCGTGAATACTGAAGGTGTGAGGCAGTTGAGCGACAGCAAGGGTTCGTTGCCCCATAGGAATAGAATTCCACGGGGCAGGAGTTCGTTGGGGTGGCGGGGAGCAGCCAGAAAACTGGCAGAACTGGTAGAATATATATACTATCGATATCTGTATTCATCAGGCGGTTTAATAGGAGCGACTTTGAATATGGCAATGATGATTTTCGCTACTGCTGGAGGACTTGCCTTGTTCCTGTACGGTCTTCGTGTGTTAAGCGATGGACTCAAGCGAGTAGCTGGCGAAAGAATGCACGGCTTTCTTGAAGGGATCACGGGACGAGCTTATCGAGGAGCAATGGTCGGAGCGCTCAGCTCAGGAATCCTTCAAAGCAGCAGCATGACGATAGTTCTCCTGATCGGACTCATCAACGCTGGTGTCCTGACCCTAGCTCAAGGAATCGGCGTGATGCTTGGCGCAGAGATTGGAACAACGGTTACCGCGCAACTCATTGCCTTCAAGATTGGAAACTATTACCTTCCTATAATTGCAATCGGGTTCGTCATACATGAGGCCTTTCGCGGGAAGAAGACAGGAGACATTGGTCAGATTACCCTTGGATTCGGGCTTCTTTTCATGGGAATGAGCATAGTGTCAACCAATTTGGGGCAGCTTGCCGAGGCTCCTGCCGTTTTCCACTTACTGCGCAACTGCGGTACAAACCCTTTACTGGGAGTGTTGATTGGCGCGGGAGTAACAGCAATCATTCAAAGCTCGTCAGCAATGACAGCCCTGATAATAGCCATGGGAAGCACAGGTATGCTAACTTTGCCAGCAGCGATCGCTCTGATCTTTGGAGCAAACATTGGAACCACCGTCACAGCGCTTATCGCTTCTATTGGTTCGTCACTCTCATCACGACGATTGGCGATTGCTCAACTTGTAGTAAACGTACTTGGCGTTACGGTTTTTCTGTTGTTCATATCGCCCTATTCCAACATAGTGGCCGCCACCGCCGAAAACCTTCCCCGTCAGATCGCCAACGCACACAGTATCTTCAATGTAGCGGTGACGCTGGCATTGTTGCCGTGCGTAGGTAGGCTGGTTTGGTTAACAAAGAAGATTGTTCCGGGAAGAGAAGCGAAAGTACACTTGACCCCACAATCCCTCGGGGTCGAATTCCTAAACACACCGTCGATCGCCGTAAGGCAAGCGCAAAGGGAATTGCTACACATGGGAAGAATGGCAGAAGTGATGCTAGGCTCGTGTAGGACAGTTCTCCTTGAAGGAAGCATTGAACAAATGGCAACTGTCTTAGAAACTGAGGAAGCAGTAGATGGCTTAGAAAAGGCAATCGAGAGCTTTCTTGACCGCATCGATGCAAGTAAGCTTAACACAGTAGACAAGAAAAGACTGCACATCTTTCATCACGCAATAAGTGACATCGAGCGGGTCGGCGATCACGCAGTGAACATTGCCGAACGTGGTCAAGTGATGATAAAGCGAGGAGACTCCTTTTCTCAACAGGCACAGGCCGAACTAGATGACATGTTCAAGAAAGTCTCCAGCCTGTACAATCTGTCTATGCGAGCGCTCACAACAGAGAAGAAGCAACCAGTCAAAGATGCTTTGGATCTGGAACAAGAGGTCGATCAACTGGAGATTCGTTACAAGAAACACCATATAGAACGGTTGGAAAAAGGAGTTTGTAACCAAACTGCGGGAATTATCTTTGTCGAAGTTCTACGAAACCTAGAACGAATCGGAGACCATGCAGTGAACATTGCCGGAGACACACTCGCCATTCATCAGTAGCATGCAGACAGAAGCACTATCAGCAGATGGCAACCTAAGCCTTATTGCAGGATGCATGTGAGCATGGCGTGCCTGGTTTCAGAACTTGCGGCTGCCATTGAAGCTGCATATCATCATTTGAACAAGAACAAAAAAAGGGGGGTTGCCAATGCAGGGAAGAGATGTGACTAATCTGGAAAGGGAACTAGAGTCAGCAGAGGCAAACTATCGTCTGTTTAAAGAGAACAACGTGCGCGCAATCAGCGTAATGGGGGCCCTGGGGAGTGGCAAGACTTCACTAATCGAGAGAATGATCACTCGATTGAAACCTTGTGGTACTGGCATGGGAACGATATGCGCGGACTGTGCCGGTGATGATGATCATCAGCGCTTCCTTGCCTGCGGTGTTCAATCGGTACAGGTCAACACCAAGGATAATTGCTGTCTTGATGCGCCGTCAGTCAAGCTTGCGCTACAGTCACTCTCGCTAGAGACAATAGATCTCCTGTTTATTGAGAATGTGGGAACCCTCATATGCCCAGCGGATTTTCCGGTTGGAGCCGAGCTTGAATTAATTGTTATCTCTGTTAGTGAAGGCGAAAGTGTGGTACGAAAACACCCAAAGATCTTCTCTCAAACTGACCTTGTTGTAGTCAATAAGATTGACCTTGCCGATGCAGTCAATGTAAATCCACGAATAATTGTAGCAGATTATGCACGGCTAAACCCACATGGAAAGGTAATCTTGGCCGATGTGTTCCACAATCGTGGGATCAACGCTCTCTTACAGGCATTAAAGATAGAATGCGCAACCGAGCGATGGTAGGCAGGAAGGTGAGGGGTGGAATAACGACCTCCTTCGGACATAAAGCTTTTTGTCTCGCCCGTTCGTTTCACTCACTCAAGACGCCAAACTCGCCAAGGGTTATTGGTTTTTACTCTCTGTGTACTCTGCGTCCTCTGCGGTGGAAATTCGCCTCTTCTCCGTTTGTCCATCGGTCTTCCCGTTTCGCAATCCGCATTTCGCGATTCGCAATCCGCAATTGCCTCCGTAGCTTTGTTTTCACCCTATTTCTTGCTTTCCTTCTTTCTTCTGTTGTTGTTAAAAGCGGCCTGAAAGAAGGTCTCAAGCTCGACATTCCCGCCGCTTAAGATCACTCCAACCCTTCTTCCTTCAATACCCAGATGATGATTGAGGAGCGGAGCAACTGCAACGGCGCTCGATGGTTCAATAATGATCTTCATTCGTTCCCACACGTACCGCATCGCTCCA
>JAUWOJ010000072.1 GCA_030612175.1 Candidatus Bipolaricaulota bacterium
GTCCTGACATACCTTCTCCCCTATTTACTCAGTATTACTAGTCATCATAGCATTTTGCTGCCATGCGATGCAAGCAGTTAAGCTTCGGTTCCCCACGCCCCAGGCAAGATTTTTCTCTCGCCCGTTCGTTTCACTCACTCAGTTATTCAAGCAATCACTTATCAGGAAAGGCAGTAATCAGTTCTCAGTTTTCAGGAAAGGCAGTAATCAGTTATCAGTTCTCAGACCGTTCGTAGCGTTGGAACCTGTGTCCAACGTCAAACCCAACATCGCAAGGAAGCTACTCGGGGGGTGTAGTACGTCCTTAAACTAATTACTACACCCCCCAAGCTACACAAGCACAACCCTGGTCTTTTGGGTTGTTTGCTTTTCCCAATCAACTATTCAACTATTTCCCTATTTAACTGCTTCACCGTTTCTTTGTCTTTCACCGTTTTTCGACTCTCGACTGTGGGCTCTAGGCTAGTTTTTCACACATCACCGATCACCCATTACGCATCACCGTTTTTTCGACTGCTGACTGTCTTTTCACTCACCATTTCGCAATCCGCAATCCGCAATTCGCGATCGCCTCTTCTTCTTTGCGTTCTTTGCGTCTTGGCGAGAGGCCAAGCTTCTAAGGGTCTTCAAATGGATGTGGCTGAACAAAATTGGGTAGATAGTTTGCAGGGCTTTCTAGTGCTTGGGTAAAGCCTCGCTTGAAACCAAGCCGTTCCATCTCTGAGAGGACTGCCGCATACTCGCTTTGGTAAAGTGTGCGCCCAAGATTGGGATGAGAAGCCGCCAACGGTGTGGGATGGTACTGTGACATCAAGGAAACATAAACGGTAGGGGATAGTTCCTGGGCAATGAATTGCAGACATCGCTTGCTATTCTCGACATGCCCCGGAAGAACCAGATGCCGGATGACAAGCCCGGAACGGATCAAGCCATTGCAATCCAGTTCAACGTCCGCTCCATACTGGCGATACATCTCCTTGATCGCTTTCGTCGCTATCTCCGGATAGTCCGGAGTATCGGAGTAACTTGCAGCCAAGTCCTTTTCCATATATTTGAGATCAGGAAGATACACATCGATGATCCCCCGCAGGGAAGCAAGTGTTTCTACCTTGTCATAAGCGTTGGTGTTCATAACATAAGTTGGAGGCTCTTTTCTCTCTTCAAGGGCGGCAATGATAGCTTTCATTTGAGGGATACAATGGGAGGGCGAGACAAAACCCACAGCTGTAACACCACTATCTAAGATTAATTCTATTTGCTCTATGACCTCATCAAGTCCCAGTGCGCGTTCGCGAATCTGCCCATGATTACGGCTGATCTGATAATTCTGACAGAAGACGCACTGCATATTGCAACGGGCAAAGAAGACATTGCATATCCCATTTCTCCCGCTTAGGATCGGCTCCTCGCCGGTGTGGGCACAGATAGAACCGATGCTAAAACCGGTACCTGTCTGGCAGTAACCCAGTCTATTTGAGCTACGATCAGCGTAACACTCCCTCGGGCACACTGTGCAGTCCTGCAATTCCTGGAGTACTTCCTGCATCTTCCGGTTGATTTGGCTGCTCGACATAGCTTGCTTATGATACCAGATGTGCCAAGAGAGTTTCCTGCCAGGAGAGCGCTTCCAGAAGGTGTAAGTTGTTTCTCTTTGCTAGTTAGTGGTATGATTAGCGCCGTTACAAGATCAACATACATCTGCTCAAATATGAAAGGGAAAAGAGATGATTCGTGGGATTATTTTTGATTTTGATGGCGTTATTCTGGATACAGAGACCCCAGTTTTTAGATCTTGGCAGGAAGTTCTAGAACGCCGGGGCTGCAAGCTCTCCCTTGCTGCCTGGGCGAAATACATTGGTCGCTCTCCGGACTCGTTTGATCCCTGTAGCCACCTAGAAGGGAACTTGTCAGGGACAAGTGAGTGCGAACTGATCCACCAGGAACAAAAGCAACGAGAAGCCCAACTCCTGAGAGACCAGCCCATACTCCCTAGCGTAGAAGCGTATATTGCTAGCGCAGTGCATTTGGGTCTAAAGTTGGGTATCGCCTCTAGTTCACCGCGAGATTGGGTAACAAGTCACCTTGCACGCTTTGGGCTAGAAACATTCTTTGACTGTATTCGATGTTCCGATGATGTTACGCATGCCAAACCTAATCCTGAACTATATGTTTCTGCCCTCAAAGGATTAGGTCTCCAAGCTGATGAAGTTATTGCCCTTGAGGATTCACCTAATGGTATACTAGCAGCAAAACAAGCAAAGATCTTCTGTGTGGCAATTCCAAACGCTATGACACAAGAACTACCACTGGATCATGCGGATTTGATCCTGGGCTCGATGGCAGACATTCCTTTAGAGGAACTGCTAGGAAAGATTAACGACTTACCCGGCAGAGAATAACATAGCCGCTAGATAGAAACCCATTAGTCTTCTTTGTGCGCTTCCATCTCCTCCATTTGCTTTTGTACATTCGTTAACATCGTTTGTAGTTGTTCTGCTTGCGACTGAAGCGCAGCTAAGTCTGGCCCCGCGGTCTGCCCCGGTACAGGCGGATAATTGTTACCATATGTCCATGGAGCATAGGATGGAGGATAAGCAGGATAGGCTGCTTGATACCCATACCCACCTCTTCGCCAGCCAAGCCCAAAACCTCTACCAAAGCCTCCGCCTCTGCCATACGAACCACTGGCAAAACCAGGAGCTACATTCCCCGCGCAATAACCTAATCCTCTTCCTGTCATTGACCCCATTCCAGCCGGTCCGGTACGATCTCCTCTTGGCATGATACAACCCTCCTAGTAACTTATTTCTTGCATATGCACATTATACTCAGGTCCAAAGCTTTTTCAACTCTACTATCATTCAAATATCGATACGCCTGAGCTGAAGATCTGTTCTACAGAATCCTTCAAATTTATGCTGACCCAGCTCGCTAAACACTGCACCCTTCTTTCTCTTGCACGATCCAGTGGCTACTGTGGTCAACAGAGCGAGCTTTCTCGGTTTGCCAACATCGATAAGAATACAGTAAACTGTTTGACATGATGAAAGTCACACAGTTCTACTCCTACTCAGTTCTGCTTGGTATGGGCGCAGCGCTTATCGGTTTAGTGGTTGGCCTGCTAATCAAACCTCCAACAGCTGCAATTACCTCAGTCCTGATGGTCATTGGAGGCTTGTTGATCGCCGGGTCAATTTTCCTTGCAAGACGATTCAGAAAGCGAGCCCAGAAAAAAGTCTAAGATCTTTTCTCTTCGCACAGGAAGATCAACCTCTGCATCGTCCTCCTAATGACTATAGTTGCCATAGAATGGTTTGTGTCGCCAACCAAGAGAGAGCTGGTTCAGAGAAGGTCGGGGTCTACAGTCATAACCGGTGCACCTTGAGGAAGTTGGTCCGTCCGATGCCCAAAGGGATCCCACCGCTGATAACGACGAGCTCTCCCGGGTGCCCAAGGTGCAAGTCAAGGACGGCGCGTGCCATTGTCTCGATCATCTCGTCGGTGTCTTCGCACTGTGGTACAAGGACCGGTCTTACGCCCCATGTCAGAGCCAACCTTCGATAGGTATCCTCATTGGGAGTGAAGGCGATGATCGGTTCTCTTGGGCGCTCTCGCGCAACCTGGCGGGCCGTGTACCCGCTCCAGGTAGAGGTGACAATCAACCGTGCGCCGAGTTCCTTGGCGATCGTTGCCGTGGCATCGCTGATCGCGTCAGTGATCGGGTGCGTGTGTTCGACGTCAGTGAAGCTCACTGGATCCACCCAACGGAGCATCTTCTCCTCGACCGTAGCCGAGATCTTCGTCATCATCTCCACCGCGCGCACGGGGTAGTGGCCGGTTGCCGTCTCCCCGGACAGCATCACCGCATCGGTTCCGTCGAGGATCGCGTTTGCTACGTCGCTCGCCTCCGCGCGCGTGGGAGTGGGGTTTGCGATCATCGACTGCAGCATCTGTGTGGCCGTAATCACTGGCTTCCCCACGGCGTTACACTTGCGGATGATCTCCTTTTGATGAAACGGGACCTCCTGCACAGAGACCTCTACTCCCAGGTCTCCGCGCGCCACCATCACCGCGTCTGCCGCCTCAAGGATAGCGTCGAAATTCTTCACCGCTTCACGCTTTTCAATCTTGGCCACGATCGGAACAGCGGTCTCTTTCCCGGTTTCGCGGCAGATCAAGGAGCGCAACACCTCGATATCGTCCCTTCCGCGCACGAACGAGAGAGCAATGAAGTCGACCCCGTGTTGGATGGAGAAGGCGACGTCTACCCGGTCCTTCGGTGTGAGTGACGAGAGATGTGATTCACCGCAACAAGCGCTGCGTGGTGCGGCAACCCCTTTGTGGGATAGGAGTTCGCCCCCCACGATGACCCGGCAGACAAGCTCATCCGCCCCTTTCGTCTCGATGACGAATTCGAGAGCACCATCGTCGAGAAGAAGTGGCTCACCCACGCGAATATCGCTGATCAAATCCGGGTGAGGGAGGTTTACTACGTTCCCTTTCCCCGTTGCTGGACGGGTGGTCAGGACGAGTCGATTACCGGTCTTCAGGATGAGTGGCTCAGGATCGATAGTTCCGATGCGGAGTTTTGGACCTTGCAAGTCGGCCATGATCGCGATAGGCACATCTTCTTTCTGGGCGATGCGACGGATCGTGGCGATATCCTCTGCGTGCTCGTCCTTTGTTCCGTGCGAGAAATTTATCCGCGCCACATCCATCCCCGCATTGACCAGTGCCCGCAGCGTCTCCTCGTCGCATGAGGAAGGGCCAATAGTACATACGATCTTCGTGCGTGTATTGTTCAATCCGCCATCTCCCTAATCAGTTGTCCATCTATTCTACGATTTTCTTCCCGAGCAGGAAACCTCTCTGCGCGGAATGCGAATCATAAGATATCCCTCTCCCTCGAGGAGGTTGTGCCCGCAAAGGTGTTAAATGAGGCAATTCGGATCTTTCTCTTGGCTTTCCTCGATCAGCTATAATGAATCTTTGCTGGCTAGATGCAATCAGACTGCGAAACCAATATGAGAAGTACAAGGGGTGATTACGGTGAGAAGCTTTCGCAAGGAATTATGGTTTGAGATCCCGACAAGAAGAGCGTTTATCAATATTACAGGGCAAGTGGAAACAGCAATAGCCGAAAGCGGAGTGAAAGAAGGCTTATGCCTGGTGAACGCAATGCACATTACCGCAAGTGTCTATATCAACGATGATGAACGTGGTTTGCTCTCCGATTACGAGAATTGGCTGGAGGGGTTAGCACCCCATGAGCCAGTTTCTCACTATCGACATAACAA
>JAUWOJ010000053.1 GCA_030612175.1 Candidatus Bipolaricaulota bacterium
TGGAAGAACAGTGATGGGTAACGGGTGAAAGGCCAGAAAATTAGAACTGATAACTGATAACTGATTGGTGAATAGTTGAGTGACTGAAACGAACGGGCGAGACAAAAAGCTTAGCCTCTCGCAAAGGCGCAGAGAACGCAAAGGAAAGCACACAACAGAGTAAAAACAGAAGTGCTAAGTATGTATCCTTCGTGGTAGAATACTGCTTAACCGTGAAGGACCCAGAGTACGCCCTCTTTTCTTCTTCTCTACAATCATATTATGGTTTTGTATGTGAACAAAGAATATACCTTCCTCCGCGATCTCCGCGCCCTCTGCGGTGAAGTAGTTATCAGTAATCAGTTGTCAGCAATCAGCTCGCGATTCCTTACTCAACCAATCAACTATTTAACTGCTTCATCGCTCCTGGCGTCTTGAGTGAGTGAAACGAACGGGCGAGAGATAAATCTTGGCTGAAGTGTGAGGAGCCTCACTTAATACCCATTTTCTTGGTGGCAACCACCTCGGGCAACATGAAGCCAATAGATTGATCGGCCGTGACCCCTCGTCTGTCAGCCAGGGTCAACAGCAACGCGTGAACAATGGCAAGATGCGCAGCCTGGATCTTGCTCGATGAAGGGCCCTCGGGCTTGGCATTGCTCTTGATAAGGTAATCAGCTGTCTGACCCAGAGGAGTGTCCACATTCTCAGTTATAACTACTGTGATGGCTCCTTTGTCCCTCGCCCGCCTCAACGCATCGTACACAAAACCTGTTCCGCCACTAGCTGAAATCCCAACAATTATGTCTCCCGGATTAACAGCCAGGGTAATATAGCGAGATAGCCCCATCTCCTCCTCGCCTATTCCCTTAGAAAAACTGACTGGCTGGGCGGTAGCCAGATCGTTGGTAAAGACCAAGATTGGCACCCCGGTTTCTAGTCCCTGACCACTCATCTCCATGGCCACCAAGCCACTGGCTCCTGCCCCAGTAACCACAACCTTATGCCCTGATTCGATCTGCGCGTTGAGCACTTCCACTACCTGCTCAAGCCCGTCGAGTGCGGTCTCCAAGGTAGCCAAGATACCCTCAGCATCCTGGCGCAGGACACGAGCCAGCTTCTCTCTAGAAGATTGACAGTCAGAAAGATCTACACTAACCATCATCGGCTTATTAATATCAATCACCTGCCCAATGGTATCGATAAGCGTGTAGCCCTCATGACTGTACTGAGTGAACTCTAGAGTAGTACCCGGCAGATTGCCAATCGCCAGATCCAGTCCAGTTAATTGACTGATGAGGCTGGTCTTCCCACTATTGAATACTCCTAGAATTGCCACCCGGTCGCCCGGGGAGAAAGCATCCCGAAAGCGTGATTTGATCGCTTCCATGCCCTCACCAGTGACCATCGAGGCTGGGACAAGATCTAGGCCCAGCTTGTCTCGCGTGGCGTTCAGCTGAGCCTTTTCAACGAGATCCATCTTGTTGGCTACTAAGAAGAACGGCAATTGTGCATCTTCGATGGCTTCTAGGAAGACGCGCATCGTACTTATCTGTGGATCCAGCATGTTTATCATGAGAATAGCGCCGCTCGGTTCAAGACGATCGAACGGGGTAGAGACTTTCTTAAGAACGCGTTTGCTCGCAGACATTTCTTCCTCCCTTAAGTTGCCCAGTCGATCAAGCGTCATCTAGCAATATGTTTGCTTGTTAGATTCTCCATCCTAGTTGTGAGAGCTACGTGCGTAGCTACACCGGGGAGCTTTCCAATAAATAGAGTGAACTCCTCACATGGATGGCAACGCCATGAACCACTTGCACTACGCTTCTCTATTGTCCCGTCGGTCGCCCGCCGGATTTGTACAGGAGCGCTTTTTCCTTTGGAAGGGAAGAAGAAGACTGTGCCAGCCTTGAAGGCTTCCGCTGATCTCTCGATTTTCCTCCTCGGCATCACGCCTTAGAGTTAGCCCCAAATTACAACAGGGAACCTCCGCCTCGTCAGCTGGGGATCATAATCCCCAGCCCATGCGCTGCTCTTCCCTCTGTATCTAGAATCAAGTTTACATATTTGTCACCTCCTTATGGAATATTACCTCCATCTTCCAACAAGATTCAATGACAAAAGAGATCTCTCCCGCCTAATATCGTCCTTCTACTTAAGTACTCTTCGTCTGGAAATCACGCACCTACAAGTGGTAAAGTTTGATGCCCAAACAATAATAAGGAGTGTCGATGTTCTCATTGAAGACTTTTCTTCAACACGAGGTAAAACCAGCGCTGGGGTGTACAGAACCTGGTGCCATCGCGCTTGCGGTAGCCAGGGCAGCACAAGAGCTACCTCGCGATGAGGAAATCTCCTTTGCACGAGTAACGGTAAGCGAAGGAATCTACAAGAATGGAGTGGCAGTTGGCATTCCTGGAGTCAAGGGAGCAAGGGGTAATGCCGTCGCTGCCGCCCTGGCAATGACTTGCGGGCAAGCAGAATACGGCCTACAAGCACTGAAAGACTGCAAGCCTGCAGATGTGCCGGCGGCGCTAGAACACCTGCGGCAAGAACGGGTAGAAATCATCCGGCGGATGGATGGACCGGAGATTTACGTGGAAGCCAGCCTCTTTACCCCACATCATCAAGCAACCTGTATTATTGAACAGGAGCATACTGCCATCACTAGAGTAGTAAGAGATGACAAGGTGGTTTTTGAGAAAAACGCCTCGACTTCAAACAAGAAAAGTAAGGGAACTTTCTTGTCCCTAATCAGAGCCCTCTCCTACAAGCAATTACTAGAACTAGTTGAAGAAATGGATTCACAAGATGTGAGCTACATTTGGGATGGAATACGGATGAACCGTGCTATCGCGGAATACGGCCTTAAGCAAAAGGCTAACAACGGTCTGGATTCTGGTCGAATCATGCAAACAATGATCGCGGAAAGAGTTCTCAAGAACGATCTTGGTTATCGAGTCCGCGGTTACTGCTCGGCAGCCGTATCTGCCCGTATGACAGGAATACAGATGCCGGTAATGAGCAGCGCCGGGAGCGGTAACTCCGGAATCCTTACCATTCTTCCCATAGCTATGGTTGGAGAGAAGAGACGTAACACAGATGAGCAAATCGCTGAGGCTATCGTTATAGGTCATCTAACGACAAGCTTTGTTCGGGCAAGACTAGGACGCCTTGCTCCAATCTGTGGAAGCGTAGTAGCAGCTGGCAGCGGAGCGGCTGCTGGGCTAACCCACTTACTTGGAGGAGGATTAGAGCAAGCCACTCAGGCTGTGAAGATGATGCTAGCAAACCTTGCCGGAGTTCTCTGCGATGGAGCAAAGGCAACCTGCTCCCTGAAGGCGGGAACTGCAGCACTGGAAGCTTACCTTGTCGCGTTGTTTGCCCTAAAGGGACAAAACGTCTCCAATGAGGGCATAGTCGGAGCATCGATAGAGGAAACAATAGATAATGTAGCGCGAATTAGCCAGCAAGGAATGAAAGATGTGGACAAGGTAGTGCTCGAAGTATTACAGGAACGCGCCCGTGACAACTACACCTAAGCCCAGATCGTTCCTTGTGGGGTGTCTTTCAGCGTAATTCCCAGTTTGGCTAATCGCGTGCGGACGGAATCAGCAAGGGCAAATTCCTTATGCGCGCGCAGATCCGCGCGCAGATCAATCAACAAACGGATCAGTTCATCCTGCAGGTCTCGTCCTCTTTCTCTTTCCCTTTGGAATAACCCTAGTGGGTTACCAAGTTCACGGATAAGCCCCAAAACCTGTGTTAGCGCTTGCCGATCCTGTCCCTCAGCGGTCTTCCGGAAGCGATTGGCTTCGGAGACAAGCTCCTGAATAACAGCAATAGCCGCAACAGTGTTGAGATCATCATCCATTGCCCCGATGTAACGCTCACGAAACTCACCAAGCGAGTCGACAAATTCCCGCCCAGTCAATCCAACCTCCGCCTCCTCTCCGGTGGTAAACTCCGCTTCCACCTCATCAATTAAGGCATATACGCGGGAAAGAGCTTTGCTAGCTTCCGCGAGACCTGTCTCTGAATAATCAAGCGGTTTGCGATAGTGGCGAGAAAGGTAAAAGTAGCGGACGGTCTCTGCGTCAAACTTCTCTAGCACTTGATACGCGTAAGCAAAGTTACCTAGGGACTTAGACATCTTCTCCCCACTAAATGTGAGCATGCCGTTGTGCAGCCAAAAACGCGAGAAAAGCTTGCCACTCGCTGCTTCCGCCTGAGCAATCTCGTTCTCGTGATGAGGGAAGATAAGATCGTTTCCACCGGCATGAATGTCAAGTGTATCACCAAGAAATTCTCTAGAGAGAACAACACACTCCGTATGCCATCCTGGTCTTCCCTTACTCCACGGAGATTCCCACTTCGGCTCACCCGGTTTAGCCGCCTTCCACAACGTAAAATCAAGGGCGTTTTTTTTCTTCGTCGAACATGCGACGCGAGCGCCAACTTTGAGTTCCTCAAGGCGCTGCCCAGAAAGCTTTCCGTAATCCTTGAATGCTGTCACGCTATAATACACATCGCCGTCGCATTCATAGGCATAACCCTTGTCAATCAGCGTGTTGATTAACTCGATCATGCCGCCAATATACTCGGTGGCTCGAGGGCTGTTCGTTGGTTTCTTGACATCGAGTTGTTCCAGCAAATCAAAGAATGCCTTGGTGTATTGGCGAGCAATCTTTTCTACCGTCAACCCCGTTTCCAGCGCGCGCGCAATCAGCTTGTCCTCAATATCGGTAATGTTTTGAACATGAACAACCTTCCATCCAGCGAAACGCTCCATATACTTGCGGAGTGTATCAAAGACGATAATTGGCCGAACGTTTCCAATATGCAGGTAATCATAGACGGTGGGGCCGCAAACGTACATTTTTACAGTCTTACCGTCCTGTGGCTGAAATATCTCTTTCTTGCGCGTGAGGGTGTTATACAGTTTCACAGAACCCCGCCTCCTGACATCCATTATAGACAACGCTACAATGTACTACCATCTTCAGCGACAAAACACTACACTTAGTCTCATGTCGGCTATTCATATGCTCTATGCCATTCTGGTATCGGCTATGCCCGTAGCCGAGCTACGGGGAGGATTACCTCTGGCCTGTGAATATGGATTCCCACCAGCTATGGCATTCTTCATCGCAGTCTTCGGAAATCTGCTTCCAGTGATCCCGCTTTTCTTCGCACTACAGCGAAGCGAGAGATTGTTGTACCGCTGGACCCCTACCACCAGGGTGACTAATTGGGTATTCGCGCGAACGCGCCGCAAGGGCAGACTCATCGCCCGCTATGGAGCAATTGGCCTAATCCTGATTGTAGCAATCCCCCTTCCGGCAACCGGAGCATGGACTGGAACGATCGCCGCGTTTCTATTTGGGATACCGCTAAGACGCGCCTTCCCTTTGATCGCGGTTGGGGTACTTATCGCTGGTATTATCGTCCTTTTCGCCTATCTTGGTGCAATTCGCCTATTTGGCATATCGGTCTAATACTAGCCCCGATCCGGTTTCACAATATAGCGACCAAGCAACGGCAACAACACAGCGGCAAGGACAAGCATGGCGATTGTGATCCCCCAGAAGCGAGCTTCTGCCATCTCGGTAACACCGGTGACATACCGCATTGCATCGGCCATATAGGTCAAGGGAAGGGCTTTACTAAGTGCGCGCAGATAGGAAGGCATAATCTCCACCGGAAAGTATATTCCGGCAAGGAACATCATGAGCATAGAAACAACGTTGGCAATGTGGCTCGCGCTAGAGGGCCTTCGAACAACAAGAGCAATCAGCGAGCCCAGCCCCATCACTCCCACAGTTGAGCTGGTCACAAAGACCGTGTAGCGGAGCCAGGAAACAGTGAAGCCCAACTTCAGCACCACTGCCGCGACAAGAAGCGTAATCAAAGTTGAAATATACACTATGACAAGCCGTACACAGATAACAGCGGACAACAACATAATTGGGCGCATCGGAGTCACGATCATTTGATCGAGAAGTCTTCTCTCCTTCATCGCAGTGATGTGTCCGGATACGGCGAATAGCCCTGCTGAGAGAATGGAGAAGGCCATAATTCCAGGTACTACAGAGCTAAACCAGCCTGTGCTTGCCCTTGTCCCTACATGAATCTTTTCTGCTGTAAGAATCTGAAACAAGCCCTGGTGGCTAAGATTGAACTGGGCGGCAATACCTGTGGCAAGTTGTTGAAATGCGTAATTCTCCTGCACTCGGGTGGAATTGTAATGGAACATCAGCTTTTCTCCATCCCAGACAAGCCCAAAATCAATCTTCTTCTCCTCTAGGGCGTGCTGCAATGCGAACTGATCGCTGTAGTGAGTCACCGATATTGACCCTATTCCTGTCAAGACTTCTTCCAAGACTTCTCCTCTATCTCCATCTGGCATATATAGCCCAAGGCGGGCACCCTCAGCGCCCCCCATCCCTCCCATAAGGAATCCAAAAAGAAGAACGAAGATGAGTGGAAAAAGAAAGGTGAAGGTAAGAGCAGCTTTGTCGCGGGCAAAAATCACACACTCAGCGTAAAGTAGTGCCCTAAACGACCTCATCGTTCCACATCCCAGCTCAGTCGCCATGAGGCTACGGCAACACAAACAGCGATCCACGCCAAAGGGACAGCAATCATCGAAACAGATAGCGTTCCCGCCTCTGTTCCTAAGCTTACGCGTAAGCCCTTGGCAAGATAGGTGAGTGGATTTACATAGACGATCGCCCTGAGCACCAAAGGCAGTCCAGCCACCGGAAAGAACAGACCGCCGAGGAACATCATTGGCATATTCAGAATATTACCGATCGCCATTCCTGTGTTGGCCGTTTTAGCAACGGAAGCAACAAAGAAACCGAAAGCGAGAAAGGTTATCGCGGCGAGCAGCAACAGGAAAATCGACATCGGCTGACAAAACGTGACTGTAGCCCCAAAAGCAAACCGTCCAAGTAGCAACAAAATGGCAAACTGAACCAAGCATAGCATAAGATGTCCAACAGAGAACCCAGCAAGGTAATGAGTAACAGTAAGTGGTGTCACCCAATAGCGACGCAACACACGCTTATCACGGGCAAACAAGATTGACCCAGGGACACCAAATAAACCATTCACAAAGAATCCCATCAGAACAATGCCGGGCAGAAGGAAGTCCACATAACGCACTTCTGTTCCACTACTTCCTACCCATAGCGTTTCCGTTGGAATGGCTTTCTGTTCTTGAAACCGGCCCATGCGGGTGAGAAGATCGCGTTCAACTCCGGCAAGAATCTGGTCAATAATAGATGTTGCCATCCCAGACGCAGCGCTTCCTTCATTAACGTAGATCGCAAGGGAACAGTTAGCGCTAGATGATGGACCGTCTTCCATCATGCGATGCAGCAAGCATTGGTTAAACCCCTCGGGAATAACAATCACCGCAGCTCGATCTCCAAATCGAGTCGCCTTTTTCTCACTAGCCAAGAAATCCTCCAGAGCTTCCCCGCTAGCTGGAGAGCTAATGGCAAACAAGGTTTCCTTTCCTTCCTCAGACGGCTTCCCCGCTTGCTCAAAACCACCTTTTAATCTTTTCTAGGGGTTTTTTGTTTTCCAGGGCATTGACAATATCAAGTATTGTAAATTCCCCTTCTCCACGACAGAT
>JAUWOJ010000093.1 GCA_030612175.1 Candidatus Bipolaricaulota bacterium
GAAAGCCACGTTTTCATCCAAGTAATTGCTTGATTCTGGCGATACCGGCTTGCTCTCGTAGGAATCGCATTGGCTCGGGGAGGAGTTCGTAACGAGGCCAGCCAAACTTATCTGAGTAGCTTTGAGCGAAAAGCTTACATAAACGCTGACGAAGAGTTTCATCAGACTGGAAGATCTCTTCGTTCTCCCTAGTTAGCCGCTCTATCTCGGAGATGTAGACATCGATTTTGGCAGCTTTCGCGAGCAGGTCTATGGCTTCTTCATTATCGTTTCCCAGAGCTTCCCTGGCATCTGAAAGTAGCTCTCGTCTGGTGAGCTCAGCTTTTGCAGCGGCCCGCATCCTTCTTGCCTTTTCCCGGCTGTATTTGATGTCTTTGTGCTCTAGGGCAAGGATCTTTCTTTCGCAGCTGTCGCGTCGATTAGGAAAACGTGTTGGATCGGTGGAGATCTTCCCGTGCCAAGCCAGGCAATCTGCGCAGCTAAGGTAGTTTACGTTGGTATAGTATTGATAGTAAGTCTTGTGTCCCATATCCTCCTCCTTGACTGAGAGTGTACGCTTCCTGGGAGCAAGAAGACAACAGCGCTTCTTGCTCCATCAATACCTTAGCCCTTCCTGCAGGACGCGCTGCCAAATTCTACAGGAAACGCGACAAAAAGCTGATTACTCGAACCAAGATCGCTGTTCCCAAGGACGAAGTTCTTCCACAAGCGAGTGCTCGGTCATATCAAGGTGAATTGGGGTAATCGAGATATAACCATTCGCGATTGCCCAGATGTCTGTCCCCTCATTCTCGGATACCGATTCGTTCACTGGTTCTCCGGTGATCCAGTAGTAGTTTCGCCCGCGTGGATCTTCTCCCTTCACCAAGTAGTTGTTGTAGGCGTGTTCTCCCAGGCGAGTCATTTTTACCTTCGTAGGCCTTGCAGCAGGAAGAGATGGGATATTCACGTTTAGGAGGACTCCTGGAAAGAGGAGAGCCGAGTTCAAAATGAATTGGACCAGCTTGGCCGTGAATCTAGCCGCAAGGGAATAGTCAGCGCTTACAGGCGTGTCTGTGTCAACTTGAAGTGAGACTGCAATGGCGGGAATTCCTCCCCTCACTCCTTCCATGGCTGCGCCCACTGTTCCCGAATAAGTGATGTCTTCCCCAACGTTTAATCCGGCGTTAATTCCTGAGACAACTATGTCAGGACGATGATCGAGTAGTCCAAGGAGAGCGAGGGAAACACAGTCGGATGGCGCTCCGCTTGTCGTGTGACCGATTGTTCCATCCAGGAGCTTTACCTCGGTGACGCGTAATGGTTTATGTAAGGTCATCGTGCGGCCGGCCGCAGACCAGTTACGATCCGGGGCATATACCTCTAGTTGGGCTAGGCCGTTAAGTTCCTCTGTTACTGCCATCAAGCCAGGCGCACCAATTCCATCGTCATTTGTTATTAAGATTAGTTGATCGCTCAAAATCGTTTCCTCCATAACTTTCTTATTATTCTATTCATTGAACAACTGGATACAAAGATCTTCCTATTCAACGGCGTCATAGAATAAGAGCAGATTATCTCCGTACACTCGTTGGTTAAAGAGTTCTAGGTTTCCGTAGCGGTTGTTCATCTTTTCCTTCTTGAATACCTCTATTACGACAATTGCCCCCGGAATGAGAATGCTGCTTGCGCCAAGTTTGGACAGAGCCAGCTCAGCAAGTCCTTTCCCGTAAGGAGGGCCCACAAACAACAGGTCGAACTTGCTGCCCCGTCCTTCCAGCTGCTTAACGCCATAGGCGAAGTCCGCCTGCAGAACATGTCCTTTATCGAGAAACCCGAGCAGTGCGAGGTTCTGCCGGGCAATCACACAAGCAGAAATGGATCGATCGACAAAAACAGCGCTGGCTGCACCGCGCGAGAGCGCTTCTAATCCTACGCTACCTGTTCCGGAGAACAGATCTAGAAAACAGCATTTTGGCACCAGATCGTTCAATATGTTGAACATCGCGGTGCGCACAAAATCGCGCATTGGCCTGATGTCGGCATTTTCCCAGGGCGCCAGCAGTTGCCCTCGTCTGGTTCCACCAGTAATTCGCATTGGCCTCCTTGATTTTGTAAGAGCTCCTTCCTATGATCTCATTCTGCCATATGAAGTAAGTTTACCGGCAGGGATAACCTAGACAAGGGAGCTAGTTCTCTTGATGGATTTTGAACAGGTGACTGCAGTTGTGTTTGATCTTGACGGAACCCTCTGTTGCTATGCCGTGAGCATTGAGAAGGCGATCACCGAAGCCCTGAGACGAGGCGGATGTTCTTGCGAGTTGGTGGGTGATTGCACCAAGGCGGCTGCGCGCTACAAAGAGCTGTGGCACGAAGAAGCGCTGATTCATGATGCAAACCGGCCCCTTCGTGAGCGACTCTGGAGGCGGCTGCTCGAAGAGAATGGAACGAATGATGCGGCGCTGGCGCGCGCCCTTGCTGAACACTATACACAGATACGTGTTCCAGAGATCTGTCTATTTAGCGGTGTACATGAGCTTCTGGTTGACCTGAAGCGATGCTATCGCTTGGGGTTATTGACAAACGGACCTACTGATATGCAGTGGCAAAAGATAGATAGCTTGGAGATTGCTCCACTATTTGATGTGATTGTAGTTTCTGGAGATGAAGGAATTCACAAGCCTGATAGACATATATTTGATGTTCTCCTTACTCGATTGGGTACCTCTCCTCGAGAGACTCTCTATGTAGGGGACTCGCATGCAATGGACATAGTTGGCGCCAAGAGAGCAGAGATGTACTCTGTCTGGGTAAATCGAGAGAATGAACGCAACACACAGGAAATACTTCCTGATGCTGAGATAAGCGAAATAACTGAACTGCGGGAGCTGTTGCTGTGAACAAAGTAGACGTAGCGATTCTTGGAGCAGGTCCGGCTGGCTTATTTGCGGCTAAGTGTTTCATAGGTAGCGGCCTTAAGACTGTCGTGATTGATCGTGGTTCTGATCCCGAGACTCGGACGAATATCAGCTTTGGGGTTGGTGGCGCTGGCGCGTTTTCCGATGGAAAGCTCAACCTGACTCCAAAGATCGGCGGGGATCCCGCAGACCTTGGACGTAATGAAACGGAGATTCAACATTATATCGATCAAGTAGATGCTGTCTTTACTCGTTTCGGCGCGCCAGAGAAGTACTCTGGGGTAGATGAGGAAGGACTGGCCAATGTAAGAAGAAGGGCGAGTCGTTACGGGATTGAGTTCATTAGCGGAAGGCAGCGACACATGGGAACTACACGGGTGCGGGAGATGGTCGGTCTGTTCTATCGTTACCTTCTGGATAACCAAATCTCCTTTTCGCTCGATAACCAGGTAACTCGCATTGAAGTGAAGAATGATGTTTTTATCTTACATGGAAATAGGGATATAGAGACGCGCTATCTGATTGCGTCCCCGGGCCGTGCTGGAGCCTACTGGCTACGAGAGGAAGCCAACAGATTAGGGATCGCCACTGAATACGGACCCATTGATGTTGGTGTGCGGGTTGAGTTTCCAGCAGAGATCTATACA
>JAUWOJ010000023.1 GCA_030612175.1 Candidatus Bipolaricaulota bacterium
GAAACAATAAGCCCTGCGGCAATAATCGACGTCACCAAGCTCGTTATCTGGCTCTTAGCAATCTGAGAGTACAGACTTGATTGGACCAGTGTCGGCCCCACCATCTGCGCTTTCACCGAGCCGGCAAAATGACTATCCAGATATGCCTGAACCTCATGGACAAGGTCCATCCGCTGGGCGCTCCCTTCCATCGAGTATAGCCCCATCACCTCTCCAGCGGAGAAGTCACTGAGCGCCATATTACCAAGACTCCCTCCCTGCAGGCTGAAGAAAAACAAGAGCTGTGAGACTAATCTCGGTGTGTCGGGGATAGCATAGTAGGCAGCGTCATCGGCATGGAACTTCTGGTTCATCTCTTTTACCAGATCGGCGATCGAGACTGTCTTATTCACTCCCTTCTCCTGCAAGAAACCTTGGAGAGCAACGATCTCGTTCAACACAGCCGGCTCCAACAGACCGTCAGTAGTGCCAGTATCGATCTCGATCATCAGCTGCTCGCTGCCGGAGAAGTGGCGCTTCATCAATTCCATTCCCTCTACTACAGGGTTACTATCTCCGAGAAACTCCCGTTCGGAGGTCTCTATCTGAAGGAGTGGCAGCCCGGCAAGGAAAGCGACAAAGAGGATCGCCGAGAGCACAAGAACAGAACGCCGGCGCCGAATAACCAGCTGCTCGATGGCAGAGAGTACCCGGGTAATGGGCCCTCGATCACTCTTCTTGGCCTTCCTCTCAGGGACCTTGAGCAAGGACAGGAGAGCCGGTATGAGGACAAGCGAGAGGACCATCGCTGCGCATACCCCAATCGCAGTGACTACCCCGAACTGCCGTTGTGGGATGAGAAAGGAATTGACAAGGGAGAGAAAGCCAGCAACCGTGGTGAATCCGGCCATCGACACCGGAGCCGTCATGTGCAGCCCTGTCTCAATGACTGCGGTGCGGCGATCGCTTCCGGTCTTGACCACCTCGTAATAGTAGTTCAACACATGGATGCAGTAGGCAATTCCGATCGCCATCAAGATTACCGGCAGGATAAAGGAGATAATCGTTACGGGAACATCAAAGATAGCCATTAACCCCAATGTCCACAAAGTAGACAGCACAACAACAAGTAGCGGCAATAGCACCCCGCGCACACTCCAGAAGCTAAAGTAAAGCACAAGAACAATTACCAGGATAACAAGGGGGAGAAGGATGACCAGATCCTTTCCCATCAACTCAGAGAGGACAACGTTCATGTAAGACATCCCGGTGATATAGATCTTCTCCGGCGGGGAATCGTAGTTCTTGACGATCGCTATGATCTCTTTCGCCACCGCGACCTGGTCGGCATCTATCTTTAGCTTGATCAGTACTGTTGCTGCTTGACTGTCGGTGGCAATGAGGTAATCCCGCACTGTGTTACTTGCCATCGCCCGTTCCTGATAGATAGCAATCTCCTCCGGGGTCTCTGGAACGGCGCCCCCTGGAGAGGCTGGCCCAATGTTGATTGCCTTCTCCGTCCCGGTGATCACTTGCGCGTTAAGTGGGCTCGTCACCTCATCCACGCCAGCGATCTGTTCAAAGGACTCCGCCATGCGGCCAATCTTGGTTAGGGTGGCGAGGTTGAAGATTCCAGCCTCGTTCTCAACGGCTACCATCAGTAAAGACTGATCTCCGTAGCGCGCTTCCGCTCGTTCCATTGCTATTACCGAAGGGTCTGTTTTGTCGATATAGTTGGCAAAATCTGTGTCGGTGCGAAGACGTGGGATAAACGCGAGGAATCCCAAAGTAATCAACAGCACAATGCCAATTGCTATATACGGGTGCGTAGCGATCCAGGAAAAGAATCTCCTCATCTAAACCACCGCTTGTTGTTCATCTGCTTCTCCTTTCTTCAGTCCGCTCCAGATGAAATCCGCTAGTTCGCTCGGGGCATCTTCAACGAGCCGGTCTGCTTGTTCAGGTGAGTAGCTCATTTCACAGATACTGATCGACTGCACAACCGCAAACAACGCCGAGGCAATGACGGAAGGATTACAGCGTCTAACCCAACCTTGGTCGATTCCTTTTTGAATCAACTCCTCGATTCTCTTCACTGCCCGTCGATGAAGCCCGATCAGATTATCAGTAAATTCGGTTCCTGGATTGAATCGCTCCTGCAATAGTACGCGGGCGAGCCTCTTCCTTTTCCTCAGCAAACAAAAGTGCTCGTCGAGAATTTGCTTGATCTGGTCACGAATAGGCAGGCTACTTGCCTGAAGCTCATCGAATAATGGCATTTGTTCATCAAATTCAGCCTGGAAAATAGAGAGAAGGATCTCCTCCTTACTCTTGAAGTAGTTGTAAATCGTTCCTACTGCTACCCCCGCCTCATGAGCAATCGCTTCCATCCGCGCTCGGTGAAATCCTTCACCAGCAAACACCCGGACTGCCGCTTCCTTGATCATTTCTGCCTTACTGCGCTGCATCATATCTCCTCAAATACTGAATGAACGTTCATTCATATTATACAGCCACAAACTCCATAGTCAAGGAAACAAACAATTAGTGCCCACTGAACAGTATTTGCGAACCAGACATACCTTGGTTGCGTTACTGCATGAGCCCAAGACCCGAGAGACTCTGCGATTAGATCTTAATAATCCTTATCTGGTGGAGCCTGGGTGAACGATTGGAGAACCTTCGTTCTGACCTGCTCCTGGGCCTGGAAGGGTCTTATGAAGACCATTGCAGGGATTCAGCTCTTTGGGGACTACTTCGTGAGTGGAAGAGTCGATGTGAATGATTGCAGAACTTCGGCGGCCGGATTCCGACAGGAGCTCACAGGACTACAGGAGAACGTTCCTGTTCGCGTGTTCATAGTGAAGTATCTGCTCGGCCTAAGAACACACTCCTGATGCAATCATAGGGCAGTTAGTTCGAGTCCTTTCAGACGTGATTGGTGCTTTTTGCTTGGGGGGTGCTAAGCCCCGATCTCGCAGGAACTTCGCATAGCCTTCCAGCACCGTTTTCAGTTTCTTTCCAACCTCGCTCATATTTAGACTCCAGATTATGTACAATCTCCATAACTACTATAAAAAGAATGGCGTGGGAGCTTTCTTGCTGGCAGACGGAGATCTTGTGTAGAATAAGAAGTTAGGCCTATTTATGACGCGACTAGCTATTCGAAAAGAATCATTGCGAGACTTGGCAATCCGGTCGAAGAACAAATGCGCATTCCCTGATTGCGATCACCCGCTACTGAACGCAGATGGAGTTTACGTAGCTGAGCTTTGCCACATTGAAGCAGCAGAGCCCGGCGGTCCACGCTACAACCCAAATCAAACCGATGAAGAACGGAGAGCGCCATCCAAGTTGCTCTTCCTCTGCCAGCAACACCACAAAGTGACTGATGACGTAGAGCAGTATCCAGTGTCAAGGCTCCAGGAAACCAAAAGGACACATGAGGCTTTGCCGAAAGTTGTATTCAATTCAGAGTTGTTGCTCCAACGTCTAGAGGAGGTCCTCGCCGAGCAAGCTACAATCCGAAACATCCTAAAAGCATCGCCGCAGTCAAATCCTGTCAATGGTTCCTACTCAATTGTTGGGCCAGAGCTGAAAGAGAGTTGGACACCCCAAGAGGGTAGATTTTACAAAACGAATACTGGCCCAAACACCTGGTTCAAATACTTAATGCGGGATGGCTGGCTGCATATTGAGCAGCGATTGGAAGATGGTTCGATCGCATACTACGAAGTCAACGAGCAAGGAAGCGTAAGAACCACCCGCATGCCGTACCCGATCAAGGAGTACCGCGTCGTCATCCCAGAAGAACTCATACTAGACCAGAAGAAAATTTCATCGACGGTTGGAACCCACGCAATCCGAACCACACTCAAATGGTCCTTGGGGTCGGTGACCGAGCACTACATTGGCAGCGTCTTTGCAGGTGCGTATTGTCAAGCACGCTGCGTTACTGACCATAGGCAAAGGACAATCGAAGTTCTGGGAATGCCTGATGCCTAATAAGAAGTTAGACTAATACTATGGCTTATACTGATCGTTTAATGGAAGCTTATCAAAAGGTGGTGCAAGGTGATTGGTCAAATGCATTAATCCAGATCTGCATCAACCTTGATATGACAGCAAAGAAAACGTACGGAGGTAAACCGGGCACGCGGATTAAAAGGTACATTCGGGAAAACCAATATGCAATTACTCGAATAGCAATGTTACACCTTGAGGTTCACGGGGATATGTCTTTTTCAGTGTCCGGCGGCAAATATTTAAAATTTGAAGAAATCATATATGAACTTGTCCGGTGTGCGTTGTTACACGAAGGGGAATTGGATAAAAGAATCAAAATCGTAAAATCTGCTACCTTAGGGGTTGAAAGTGACGGTAGATTCGTCTTGTCTGAACACATTATTTATGCCTTTTTCCTTTTATTGGTCTCAGACCCACAAAATGCCAGAATAAAGTGGCCACCTACTGCTTCTTTCACTGCAGAAAACAAAACTTATAGCTTTGCGACAATTCAGCGTAATAAACGAAAATTGATTGATATATTTAGAAAAATATCGAAAGAAAATTCTAACAAGGCTAATTCAACCGACGCAAAAAGCCGCGCGGCTGATTAGCAACGTTAGCTGTTTGACCGACTATGAATACTGGGGGCGAGCCATGACAATATATCGTCACTCGGCACGAATTATCGAAACGAAAATAGTGAAAGGAGTGAGTGATGCCTGAAGTTAAGTTAGGATCATTCGGAGAGTTGTCCTTTGGAATTGACTGGCGAGAAATCGGAGAATTGATTGGTCTGCTATCAAAAGCGAAGGATGACTATCTCAACTACAACACTGAGGATATTCAGGGGTTTTATCCAAGCAAAGACTTGAAGTGGCTAGCGCGACGGGATGAAGATATCGATTTAATAGCTCCCTATTCGATTGAGTTTGACTACCGCAAGCATTCAGTAGGCGTGGGCTGGGGCAAGGTAAAAGTAGTCGAGCCGTTTGATTTTCCTCATGAACTCGCGTCCCACAAGAAATCTATGGTCGAGAAGTTTGAGCGTGCTGGCAAGCTATACAAAGGGGATAGGGCTTGCCCTCGAATCTGCGGCTTCAGCGTTTCCGATTCTGGAGAACCAGAATTCGTAGTTCAGATGGCGCGGTACTATGATCAAGTCGGTTCTAATCTCACAGTAGATCATCTTCTTCCTAAGTCGATTGAGGTGAGTGGTGAAGCTTGTTTGACCGCCAGAGATTGGGACATGAAGCAGGCGGGAGTCAAAGATAGACCCCCATCGTTTGAGAAGTCCCGCCTAGCAAACACAATAGGTGTTGCTGTTGGTGTCTATGCCAGGAATAAGAAGGGGGAGGTATGTCCGTTCAAACGCAAGAGAAGCAAAGTTGTTGCAGTATATGAAGGACAGTGGCACGTGCCCTTCTCTTTCGCCCTTGCATGGAAACAGGGTCTGAAGCTGGGCGATACGCTTGGGTTGTCCGAGATGATCATGCAAGATTGGGGACATGAGCTTGCTGAAGAGCTTCGGTTAGAAATGTCGGACTTTGCGGAACCAAAGCCCGTAGCATTTTGCCGAGATTTAGTACGCGCCGGAAAAGCCCAGTTTTTCTTCGAAATCCAAAGCAAACTGAGTGCAGAGGATCTGTACAAAAACATACGTTCCGACAAAGCGGAATATGTCGGTGGGTTACGGAAAGTTGACTTGCCGTCGGATAGTCATTCTCCAGAGCTTTTAGCATACTACTTGTTGACCAAGGCAGCAGATGTTGGATAGTTGCTTAAGATTGGCATAATAGGAAGTTCTGCAAAAATATGAATTCAGTAAATGCCACCAAGATTGTTCGTCAAATTGCTCGCCTGGTTGTCTCTTCAGACAGTTTCCAGCAGTACTTAGCCTAATCGTACCGAGAATCTTCGAACGAAAGTTCTAGATATGGTGACCTCAGGCGTGGCAAGGAAAAGGGACAGAGAATGCAGATGGAAACGGAAAATCGAGGCGAAAGAGGTTGACGGAATCCGGAAAGGTCAACCAGGCTTTTGGGAGGCTGTTCTCAAGCGCTACGAAGCCAAGTGCGTGATCTATGGACTCAAAGACCGGGAACGTTTTTCCTTAACCAAGCAGGATAAGGAAAGGATGCGCAAGCGCCTTGAAGGAGCGAAGAAAGCCTATGAGCGTCTGTCCCCATCTTCATCTTTGCTTATACCGGTCAAATCCTATAGGCCGCCGTTACCTTCAGTTTTCAAGAGGGTTTCAGCAGTCTATCCACCGGACTAGCCTTTGCATGAGCCTCTCGCGGGCTCACCCCCGCCAGGTTAACGTAGATCATCGTGGTCTTGATAGCCGGAGTTTCATTGATAAGTGTCTTCCGGCCTCGGAGGACTAGATCAAAGACGATCGAGCAGCTCCGTTATTCTGACTGCCTCTCTCCTGACGATGCTGGCTTTGCCGACCTTTCTGCCGCAGCTTCTAGGATTGTATGGTTATACTGATCCAAATAGCTCTGCAGCTCCCTTCGGTCCACGAGTGCCACACCGGAAGCTTCCGCCAGGGCCTTTGCTGATGGAGTGAAGTAGCTATTCGTGACAACCATTGCGTGGTCGCAGGAATAGAACGCCTTGGCCGCAAGTGCCTGTTGCACCGCTGCATTGCCAACGTTCTCAGAGTAGTTCTTAGCCTGAATGACTGTTTTCTTCCCGAACTTCTCAACGAAGAGATCTGCTCCCTGATCGGCGGTCCGCTTTGTCAACTGAACATCATACCCAACCGTGCGAAACAGCTTGGCTAGGAAGTCTTCGAACTCAAACCCACTCATTGCGTCCAGGGCATAAATGGTCACAAACAGAGACGGGTCAAACTGCTCAAGAGTTGTCTGAAACCTCTCTACCAAGATATCGAAGTAGATCTGTTCACAGCGTTCCTGAATCCTCTCCATCTCTTCGTCATCAACAAGCGGAAGCGCATTGCTGTTGAAGGCCACTTCGTCCAAATGTACTTTCTGCCCCCATAGATAGTAGAGAAGCAACGGAAGGTGGCTTCGAAAGACTGGACCACGCTCGTCAATCCAAGACTGCAACGTAGATTCGAGGTTAGCCGAAACATGCCTTTCTGTACGCTTCACGAAATCCACGTAGAGGAAACGGAAAGCAGTTAATCTTACCAGCTTATTTGTCAGCTGAGGCAACTGCTCCAGTTCATCGAATCCACGCCTCACAAGGACAGCGTGGAACAGCCTAAACTTGGAGTGCTTATCGCCCTCGGTACCCTGGAGAGGGTCCTCGCCTGCTAGGTGGACGTAGTTAACAAAGTAGGGCTTTTCGAATTCGCTGTACTTGCGAAGAACTGCGTCCAGCTTTGAGTGGAGTTCCTTCTCTATCTTTCGCCTGACAAAGAGATCCTTTACGAGACCTCTTGACCGATATTGGAATTCTGGGTAGTACTCAGGATCAAGCGGGATGTTGTCGTCCTGCGCCTCCGCACCGCATGTAGGACATATAGCGTGGAAACTGAAATGCTCACACTGATGGCACCGGTACAACATCCATGTTCTCCCTGTCAACTTCTGAATGAATCGTCACCCAAGACTCTCCTCATGTTTTCGCCTGACAACTCAGTTTAGAGAAAGAGGCTGCTGACAACAACTAATTCTAGAAGGACACCTGCTTGCTTTATAGATAAAATCGCTACTATTCGGACTTCTCCTCACGCAAGTAGCCTATCCACTGGCGACGCTTTTGCGTGCGCCTCTCTTAGCCCCACCCCGGCAAGGTTGACGTAAATCATGGTCGTTTGATATTGCTGTGACCAAGGATTCTCTGAAGGCTAATTTGCTTTCTGATATAAATAACAGCATAGCAACCTACCTACGTGCGGTCAAGTTCTACGTGTTTGACCGCGGCGGTTAGGTAGATGTCTTGCATGTCTCATTACTGCGCTGCACCTGCGCCATTCTCAGGACAATGGTCCCCACTGAAGCGCGCTTTTGGGCTTTCGTAAGAAACTGAGAAACAATATAAAAGGCTTAT
This sequence comes from Candidatus Bipolaricaulota bacterium, assembly GCA_030612175.1. Taxonomy (GTDB): domain Bacteria; phylum Bipolaricaulota; class Bipolaricaulia; order UBA7950; family UBA9294; genus JAUVYF01. The sequence continues at coordinate 8,011 of JAUWOJ010000023.1, forward strand.
GGACAATGAATTTGAGACACTAAAAGGCGTCATGAAGAAAGAGCCTGTTCTTTCATACCAGAAGATCACCCGGGCAGTAACAGCTATGGAGGAAGCCGATTTTATCACTCCGTGGCGAGGCGTCAATAACCGCATTTGCCTGACATATGATGACGCAGCTTTGTTGCGGCAGTTTATCAGTGTTTTAAGAAAGGGACAAACCCCAAGAAGCGCCGTAGTGATACTGAGACGGGACCTTGAACGGAATCATGTTGAAAGACTGCAGCAGGAGATCTCGGACCTGCGAGCTGAGAACGAACGGCTATGTGCACTTGTAGAGGTCAAGCCAGTCCCTTGGTGGCTAAGAATTACACGCTGGTTACTCCATCCGAGTACCGAGTGGCTCAAGGCTTTTCGTATCGCTACAACATCGACTACAAAGTAGGGCTTTTTGTTGCCCTGCAGGTAGTTTAAGACAGTTTCTCGGTTTCTTAAGAAACTTCAAAGTCTCGCACTGCCACGTCGAAGGGGCTGGCTACCCTGGAGGAGACAAGCACCGCGATAGGATCATCATTATGTTACTAAAGCTGTTTCTTAGAGCCTTACTTCATAGCTCGACCACATACATATCCAGGGCCGGCTTGTCTTGAGCGGCTGCATCATACACGAGAAAATCGAAGCTACCAATTGGAAAGAGTGAATGGCACTTGGGACATTTAATGAACTCTGGGAGCTTAACTCCGTTATAATGAGATATCGCATGAAGGCTATCGCGTAACTCAAAGGCTAGTTTGGGAGTCTTTGCTTCTAGAGGCCCTGTTTTAGTAAATTCGACTCCAAAAGCGGCTTGGCACGCAGGATTCAGACACACGGCACGGATTCTATACATACTTTCATACCTCCTTGTGAAGAAGGTAGTGGAACAAGGATAGGGAAGTCAATTTTTTTCGTTGTTGAGATCCACGCGACGAAAAGGTGACGGTCAAGGGTGAGATTCTAGGGCCTCCGCTTACCAGCCTATAGCTGCCTCGAATAGGGCTATACGGGCTAGGGAAGGGTAGTGGAGGGGCCACAGAAACCAGTAGCGTTGCTTACAGTCGATCAGTTGAAAGGAAAAGGCCCTCGATCGGTGAGGATCAACGGCCTTGTACCTATTCTCTTTTACCTTCCCCGCACCATGAATCATTTCTAGTAAACGGCCACAGAGCCAAGGAACGTGTACTCCATTGTATTACTTGTACCTTTGGAGTGTCGCGTCGACATGATCCACGATGCGATACTGATCTTCTTTTGCTAGGTTGCCAGTATATACAATCTTTGCAGTGTATCTTTTCGTTCATCGCGGTTTGCCGACTAAATCATTCCACTCATACATTCCAGAGCTAGAACAGGTACTCCATTTCCACGTCGGACACAATTCCCAGTCAATAGGAATGTACGTCCATCCTTTGAAAGTCTGATAAGGATAATATGCTTTACAGCCCTCTGACATACGTTTACATGTAGTTTCACTTACATGAAGGAAGGCAACCCAATGATCTGGTTTATTCGTGCAATGGAGAATAGTGATATAGGTATCGTACTTCCAGGATTCTTGTAGATAGTAAGCAACCATCACCGCAAAGTCGTCACAATCACCCCTTAACCTTTCCTGAGAGACCCACGGCTCTTGGCAAAGTTCACCTTGATAATCGGCCTCGTATTCCCAATTCTGTTGAACATATTCGATCCACTCCCATACATTAGGCAGTGCCGTTGCCTGCGCTGTAAATACAGATCCTATGAGTAAAACTGCTATTATAAGCAGTGCTACGATCTTTCGCATGCTTCCCCTCTTTCGTTTGGTTCGCTTCTGTTCTAGTTGCTTGCTATCACGTAAGACACAAGAAGAAAAAGCCCACAGCCGCCGCCACTGTACAGCAAGCGCCGCGCTTGCCTTCCGTTCTTGTAACCGTCGATATATCCGCTCTTGTATTCAGCTGGCTTGCCGTCAAGTAATGCTATTCGGGAAGCTGGCATATCTGGCGGTGGGGTCAGTGCTACAAAGCCGATGTTGAAGATTCCAAACAGCGCTCCCCAAACTATCCCTAGCAATTCCGCGTCGGCCGCTCCATCCTGTTCGCCGTCCGCTAGTCCCTCGGAATATCCCGACTGACCAAAGACCGGCACGACTGCGAACAACAACGCCAAGACAATTAGACTACAAATTGCTTTTCTGGTATTCATGTTTCCCCCTTCTTTTCTGCTATTGCCTGTTGCCAAACCGCAAGGTCAACTCCGAACGGCTTCTTGCCAGCGCGTCCTTGCTCGATTAGCTTCTTCACCATCGCTAATATCGCCGGTTGTAGTGTCATTGCCTCATTCATGCTTTCCCCCCTTTACGGTATCTCCTCGAATTCCCACGAAACTAGTCTCCAGTCATTCGTACCGTAGCAAACCACGGTTGCGCTAAATAGGTTCATTATCCATTGATTGTAAGCGTTCTTTGTCTGTACCTTCCCACCTATAAGAAAGGTATTCTTATTATCTTCGTTTGGGCCTAAATAGCACACACCTGACGTATCGGTTATTTTAGACCATTCTGCATATTCCGGACTCCATAGCCACTCTGTAAGTAACTTGGTCCCCTCTTGCCAAGCCGCGCCCTTTTGACTGTCTAGTGCGGTGACAGGTTTCACCTGAGACAACTCGCGCGGAACCGGATCGTGTGAGCAAGCAACAATCGCACCGATCATACCGCTTAGCAGTAGCCCAAACAGGAATAATCGGACCGTGAGCCTTATCGCCCGTCTTGTCTTGTCTAAGAGCCTCGATCCGGTTGAGTAAGACGTCCGCCTCACGCTATCCCCTTTTTGTGCTTTAGGTATACCAAGACTTTTTCCTCAGAGATCGGCTGCGCGTTCCAAACCAATTCAGCTGGTGTAGTCGGTTCCCACTTGCCATGTCTCCAGACCTCAGCATTGCTCAATGAGTCGCCGTTATCATCACACCTCGCAACGAGTCTGCCTTCGCTAATATAGTAGTAGCGCTTCTTGGCTTGTTCTGTTGGGGTCACAGTCTCACGCCTTCCTTTTGTCCATCTCATCCCGTTCACGAAGGATTGCCAAGTAAGCTCGAAAGTTATCCGCTGCCTTACGGAGTTCGTCTCTAGCTAGAGCAAATTCATTGTACGGTCCTGTTGTTATAACATCGAAGCGGTCGCTTGTATCGTCTGTTGTGGTCATGCTTTCACTGCCTCCGGTTGACGAAAGGATTGAGTGCGTCCTCCACCTCCGGATCAAACACGTGCGTATAGATCATTGTAGTAGACAGGTCTGAATGACCCAACACTTTCTGGACTAGCCTTATCTTCAAGGTCTCAGCGTATAGGTCGGTAGCGAAGGTATGTCTCAAGGTGTGCGGTGTGATGTTCTTCTCGATCTTAGCGCGCTTCACATATCGCCCTAGCATTGCTTGAACGTACCTGTTACTGATCCGCGCACCTTGAGAGTGCTGAACACGTGCTCAGCTTGACATAGGCCCGCTTGACGTGTCCTCCAGGCCCCTAGGCGGTCAATGTCGCCCTCCCCATTATCCAAGGCCAATTAGTACTACTTAGATACTTCACCGCATCTTCCATTAAAAACGCCCCCGATCACTCGAAGGGCGTACAAAAACTACAAAGAAATCTAAAACACAAATCACTCAAACCTATTCATCTCCAGCCTTGGTAGCTCGGCTATCCTTCTAGGATCCGCAGCTTTGTGCCACCACCTTCCGGTGAGTTCACCATTTTCAAGACTAACATCTGAACCAAGTAACCCTAGCACTACTGAGCTTTAAAAGCAAATGGCTTCCGAGCAACACAAGGTTCCTTCTGATTCGGAACACGAAGAGCGTACGTAATCTGACCCTTAAGCAGCAATAAGCTCAGATGGAATGAAGAGGTTGTGGAGGGTTTGAAAGCAGTCCTCTACGGGCCCCAGGACCCTACGGTATCCACTGTTATACCCTGCTCCCCACGATAAGCTCCTGGAGATCACTCGCCCTAGGCCACTTGAAAGTTCGAAAGTCGTCCAGTAAGGTAAGGTACCCGAATACAAACTCACCAAGATACTTTTGTAAGTATTTTGCACTAACATGGTGATACATGCCAATTAGCCCTCTCTTGAATAACGACCACGCATTCTCACTTGTATTCACTTGGAACTCATTGATCACGTATTCATCGTAAGCGCGAGCTACAGAATGATGATAGCCAAACTCTATCAAGAAGAACAATCTACTTCCAGCGTCACTCTAGATTTCTTGAACCTCGTCCAAGCTAGGAGCGATAACCCGCTTGATGTCATGAGCTTTCAGGCCGTCAAGAATCATCATGCGAAGGGACCCACCACGTTCGGCCACGCCAAGGATATTCTTGCCGTCGAGCTTAGCATTCCCTCTTAGGGGCCCATCGCCGCTGGCGCGGGCAACTGTGGCATCTACTTCGATGATGCCACAAAGTTTGTCCTCAAACACGTCATGCTTCATCTCTGTGCGGATTCGCTTTGCCATGTACCAGGCTGTTTCGTAGTGGACTCCCAGTTGTCGTTCCAGTGCCTTTGCCGAGATTCTCATGTTGGCCTGTCCTCTAGCCTCAACTCACATCTGTGGACATGGCTTGGCAGGATCTCTCCGTGACAATATACTACAACAGATTCACTAACAGAGCAGGGGAGAAGCAATATGAATGAAGATTCTACAAATGCGTCTCGGATGAACCTTCATGAGCTTGCACAGCTTGCACTCTCTCCCTTGACGTTCACTTCTGCAGAGGAGCGCCTATTCAAGGGAGTTGAGCAGGGTGATCCCATTGTTTTCACTAGCGGTGACTCTGAGAAGGACAATCCAGGCAATACAGGATCCTGGGGCGAGGACCGAACGATCAGAGCTGAGTGCATTAAGTGGTTGTGCTATGACAAGCAAGCCCAGGACCGAATCCATCCTAAAGGTATTCAAATACAAGGCGCAAAGATTAGTAAGCTACTCGACCTGAGCTTTGCCCGCGTTCCATACCCCTTGGCTTTTGCCGAATGCGCGTTCACGCATAAGATGGTTCTCCATCATGCGCGCATTCGCGCCTTGAATCTCCAAGGTTCACACGTGAAGTCAATCTTAGCCAATGAACTAAAACTTGACTCTGACTTCTTCCTACGCGACGGCTTTAAAGCCGAGGGAGCGGTCCAACTGCTTGGGGCCACCATCGGGGGGCAGCTTAACTGCAGCGGAGGCCAGTTCATTAACGAGGAAGGGAACGCGCTCATTGCTGATACTGCACAGATTAAGGGTGTTGTCTTCCTAAGTGACGGCTTCAGAGCTGAGGGCCGTGTTAGTCTTGTAAGCGCCATCCTGGAGCGCTGGCTCATCTGGAAAGATGTCCTGAACCCTGAGGAAACGACGATGGACTTACGAGGGGCCCACATTGATACACTGTGGGATGATCCAGACAGCTGGCCGAAATCTGGCAATCTATACCTTCACGGGTTTTGCTATGATGAGATTGCTGATGAGGCACCTGTGGATGCCAAGCAACGCATTGAGTGGCTTCGGCTCCAGCCATCGGGGCATTTCTACCCGCAACCCTACGAACACCTTGCTGCCGTCCTTTCTGCTAAGGGACGTGAGAACGCTGCAAAGAAGGTTCGGATTGTGAAGAATGTTGACCGTAGAAGAAGGGGGAGCATGCCACGGATCGCCAAGCCTTTCCACTGGCTGCTTGGGTTGCTGACCGGATACGGGTATCGTACATGGCGTCCTCTGTGGGTAGGTCTCTTGCTCGTGGGTATCGGGTGGGGCCTTTTCCACGGTGGTGCACGGGCCGGGGTCATC
>JAUWOJ010000002.1 GCA_030612175.1 Candidatus Bipolaricaulota bacterium
TGAAGATATAGAGATAAGAGAAGAAGATGTATCGTTCGAAGCCGTTCCACCTAAGGGGTTCCTGCTTGCCGAAGACGGTGAAGCGCGCCTTCTTGTTGATGCCAACCTAAGTGACAAGCTGCGAGAACAGGGCCTCATGCGCGAGATAATGCACAGTGTTCAATTGCTCCGCAAAGAAGCTGGTTTTGCGGTAAGCGACCGCATTATCGTTGGCTATGAGACTGACAGACGACTGACTGATCTCATTACGGAGCACAGGGAAACAATTGCAGCCGAAATCCTTGCCGTCGACCTCGTCTCAAGGCTAGAACAGGATTACGAATACACGGAGGAATTGACAATTGGTGCGTCAACAATCATATTTGGGCTTTCTCGCAGCGGCAAGTCAGAGTAGAGAACAGGGAGAAAGAAATGGCCACAGCAATTCTCGGCATGCAGTGGGGAGATGAAGGAAAGGGAAAGATTACACACCTTCTTGCTCGTGAAGCCGACATGGTAGTGCGCTATAACGGTGGTCCCAATGCCGGCCATACCGTGATTGACCGCGGGGAGAAATTTGGCATACACCTGCTTCCCATGGGGTGTTTCTATCGTGATGCTCGTTGTGTATTAGCAAGTGGAATGGTGATAGATATCCCTATCTTGCGCGAAGAGTATGGACTAATCGCTAACCATCTCAAATGGGAGCCCGAAATTGTCATTGCTGAAAATGCACACGTTATTCTTCCGTATCACAGACTGTTGGAGGAGCTCGAGGGTGGTGGAGCGCGTATTGGTACAACACGCAGGGGTATTGGCCCTGCCTACCGTGACAAAGTTGCACGGGTAGGAATCCGGGCCGACGACCTGCTGTATCCGGTTCGCTTGCGCAAGAAGCTAGCTCAGAAGATTAGCATACTGAAGCGAGCATGGCCGGGTTCTCCGGAGCTCTCTTCCCTTTCCACGGATCTGCTGGCTAAGGATCTGCTGGCCTCTGCGGAACCTTTTCTTGGGTCGATCAGGAATGCTATTCCCATCATTGCGCAGGCTTTAAACAGAGGAGAAAACGTGTTGTTTGAGGGGGCGCAAGGGGCTCTCCTTGATCTTGATTTTGGCACATACCCGTTCGTTACCTCTTCTTCCACTACTTTTGCGGGCCTGGGCAACGCGATTGGAATCCCTCTTCCGCAAATTGATTGCCGTGTTGGAGTGATGAAAGCGTATACTACACGCGTTGGAAGAGGACCTTTTCCCACACGGATAACCGACAAACTGGGGGACTTCCTGCAACAAGCGGGGAATGAATTTGGGGTAACAACTGGACGGCCACGGGATTGTGGCTGGCTTGACTTGGTCGCGCTCAAGTATGCCGTTGCTTTGAATGATCCCACGACCCTTGCAATTACCAAGCTTGATGTGCTATCCGGTCTAGATGAGATCAGGATGTGTGGAGCTTATCAACTCGAAGGACGCGAGACCAACACCTTTTCGGGCTCCGCTGAACAGCTAGCCCTTTGTGAGCCAATATACGAGAGCATCTCAGGATGGAAAGAGGATATTAGGGGAGTTACCGATTATGAAAGCTTGCCGCGAGCAGCTCGCGCTTACATTGAACGAATCTCACAAGAGCTGCAGGCGCCAATCGGAATTGTCTCTACGGGGCCAAGCCCCGAGGAAACAATCAACATCAGCTTTGACAGGTATTAGTTGCCGCGTTATAATAGATATTCATAATTTGGCAATCGTGAGGGGTAAGACATGCAACGTACGTACGTGGCAAAGAAAGAAGGAGCAGGCAAGGACTGGCATCGCAATTGGTATTTAGTTAATGCCGACGGAAAATGCCTCGGTCGCCTCGCAAGCGAAATTGCTATTATGTTGCAGGGTAAGCACAAACCGATCTATACGCCGAGCGTCGATACGGGTGATTACATAGTAGTGATCAATTCCGAGAAGATAGCCCTAACTGGCAAGAAGTGGGAGCAGAAGCTTTACCAACGTCATAGTGGATACATCGGCGGACTGAAGGAAATGAATTATCGTCGATTGATCGCTAGACGACCTACGCTTCCGCTCCGTGAAGCAGTACGTCGTATGCTTCCAAAGAACAATCTCAGTCGACAAATGCTTCGCAAACTAAAGCTATACTGTGGCCCCGAACACCCACACGCTGCCCAGCAGCCGCAGGAGATCTCCCTCTAGAATAGCTTTCCCGTTAGACACATGTCATGCAGAGAGTGGACAAAACGGGAACAAGGCCCTAACTCCTTTCATCCCATTAGAACAACATCAATGCAGAATAGAGATGAGAGACATTGGTGTGAATAAAGGGGGGATGATGCTTAGAGGTGTATCGTGGGTTTTGTGCGCGTGCGCAACAATATTGGTTGTTGTATCTCTGGTTGTTTCCGGGTATTCTCAAGGTCCAAGGCTTGCCGTTTATCTTGAAGCAAACTCTTCTATTCCCGCGGTCGAATTCGAGGCCCTTGGAGATTACATCAACAAGCATTCTCCGATTCTAACCGGTGCAGTAGTCTCTAGCCCAGAAGATGTCATATATGCGCAGAGGGTTACCAATATGCGCATCGATGATGATACGTCGATAGGGCAAATGAGAGAACTGACACGAATCCTGAATTGTGATTACCTTATTATTTTTCGTGTTGTTTCTTGGGGGACGAATATCTCTTTTAGGCCGGAGCGCTCAATGCTACTCTTAGCAACGACCGTGTTTGTCGAGTTCTTGCGTAACCCAATGTCTTTCCTCCTAAATCCGGCTGTAACACTTTTTGGGGTCGATAAGAGAGCAACAGTTACTATAGCTGCCACAGTTTATGACCCGTCAGGGAAGGCAGAATGCGGTATTGCCGTTACCCACACTGACTGCCCGGTTCTGTCAGTGTTTACGGCAGATCCGCTGACCGCAGCGCGAGAAGCAGTAGACAAGATCCTCTATCAACTCACCGCAACCCTGTGACTTGGTTTCGACTTCGCTCTCTGTTATTGTTACAATGAATATCAGCGCAATAGATCACTGATTTGCGGCATGCAAGATGGAGTAGTGAAAGCAAGGAGGCGATAATGAGAGCAGATAGGGTCGGCTTTCGTGGTTTTATCTTCTTTTGTACTCTGATGATTCTCTGTCTTTCCGTAATGGCGCTTGCCCAGGGAGAATATTCCTATGTGGTTAGGCAAGGCGGAGAACAGGTGCGAATTGAACCGATAAGTAACGTTTTGGGAGTAGTTGACTACTATGATTATGACGCGGAAAGCTTTCAGTCTGCTAACCTTGCTTTACACGAAACCAGCACAATAGTGATGTTCTTATACGAAGATACGACTACCAAGATGCTGTCGCTGTTCATGTTGGTCGATTCACCTCAAGGTGTGGGAGGAACAGCTCGGGTGAGTATGTCTGGTGTTCCCGCTGACGCGGAGTTCTTGGTTAAAGATGACGAATTCGATTTCTTCGACACTTGGAAACTAACACCACCAACCGCAATTGTCTCCTGGGGATGGAGCGAAGGGAAATGCGATGGAATGGTATTGGGCCCGCTTGCTGCTGAGGTTGACCTGGAGATAGTTATCGACCCCAGCTCAGTTTCTGGAATTGACACCGTCAGGTTTCTCAGCGGCGATATCTTATCTCCAGATGTAATCAATCTTACGCTGGACGATCCCATTCTTATTCACGAGGCCGGGGCCAGGCCCGAAGACGAGCCCGAAGCCGAGGCCGAGGCCATGAGCATGCCTCCGATCGCCACGTTCAGCGTTTCACCAGCTGACCGGTACATTGACGCAGTAACCACTTTTGACGCGAGTGAAGCTACTGCTTTCGAAGGGACAATTGCAATTTATGAATGGGATTTTGATGGGGATGACGTATTTGAAGAGTCTACTTCGGATCCCATTACTAGTCATGTTTATGGCGCGACTGGCATTAAACATGTGACGTTACGCGCTACTGACAGTAGAGGGGCTCAATCATCCTACACTTACACCATTGATGTTTCTTCTTTCTCAGTAAAGGTAGTTCGGAGGATGTCCACAGAGCTTGCTCTGCCCGGAAGTACGTTTAAGGTAGAGGTGCAGATTGAACCACAAATGGCTCTTGGTGGAGCAGGCTTGCAGGAGATACTCCCGCTTGGCTGGGAGATTGAACCATTAGAGAATGCAGGGACTGTATTCAAGCACGCTGATAAGCAGTGGGTATTTATTGAGGACCTAGAGGCAGGAACAAGCAGAATCATCTCGTATGAAGTGACAGTTCCGGAAAGCGAAGCATTTAGCTCCACATCTTTGCCTGCCCGTTTTGGTATCACTGGTGGCTTTCAGGTCGTAACCCCCTTTATTGACATGCTAGTTGCAGGAGAAACGGATATTGAGGTCAGCGATGGCCTGGATATTAAAACAGCAATTGCCCATCTGGTCCCCGGTAATCAGGAAGATGCGTCAGGAGATACAATCGATCTACGTCTATCAAAAAGTATTCAGCCCGGGCAACTTGACCGCGCTCTGGAAATGTGGATGAATGACACAATTGTTCCTGCAACTCAAAGGACACGGATCGATGCACAAGCAATAAAGGATCTAATAGCCTATAGCTATACGTGTACGCCCGTTGATCAGCCGCTTCCAGTTGTTTCCATGGCAAATATCGAGTCATTGCGCACAATCTCCGCGCCTTTCCCATGTAACAACGTGCTTCTAGGCTACTATGATAGAAATGGAAATCTTGCTGGTGACACATTCAGAGTGCGGGTGGAACTGAAAGCCGATCAGGATCTTTATGGTGTGGGGCTTTGTGAGGAAGTTCTTTCCAGCTGGAGAGTAATGCCCATAGAAAATGATGGATTCTTGTACAAAGAGAGTAGCACACAGTGGGTCTTCCTCGGCAAGGTTCCAACAGGTACGACAAAAACAATCGTGTATGAAGTAACAGTCCCACAGAACGCAGCGATCAAACTTCCTAAGGACAGCCCGTACTACGTTACCACAAATGACGTGTATGGTGTGGTGGATGCTGTACTTCCGCGTGTCGAGGTGATAGTTGGAGGAGCCAGTAGCGTTGGCATTGTCAGGGAACTCCCGTTGCTTGGGGCGGTTTCTCGATGGGATGTAAAGAACGATACGATTGATATTGATCTCTCCGCGTACATATCATTTGAACAGGTACAGCGCGCAATCGCTTTCTGGCTTGAAAATGAACCCGTGCCACGCACCAACGGGCAGACTATTGACTACGAAACCATGAAGACCATCATTGCTTACTGGCTTAGCAACACAGCTGTTTGCGATCCCCTGCCAAGCGCTTTTCGTTAATGCTACATCCCTAACGACGACGTCCAGTAGTGTTCTGGCAGGTGACTTGAAAGTGGAAATAGTCTGGGTTCTGGAAACGAGGACTGCTTGGTGGAGAATGCCATGGCCAAGGACAAGGTAAGGAGAAGAGGATGAGAACCCTGAGTGTCTTTCTTGCCGGAGCGATCATTGCGGGAATGGCATTTTCTGGCTCAGGGTTCGAGGCCGATTTTGAGCCATCAGATTACAACCCCGCTCCAGGAGAAAGTGTAGCATTTAAGGTCACCTCCTCTTATGCAACTGATGAGGCGATTTCGTATGGATGGGATTTCGATGGTGATGGCATCTATGACATATCAACCAAGGAACCATATATAGAGTATAGCTTTCGCAACGTGGGTTATACTAGAGTCTCGCTTCAGGCAACAAGGAGCGATGGAAAGCGAGCCACACGATGTAAGGGGCTTCTGGTGGGAAACTCTGCGCTGCTTGCAGTACGTGAAGCGTTGATCGAAGAAGCAGGGACGATACTGGTGTCTCTCACTGTCGCCGCGACAACGTCGGTATTACCGGTCGCAGTGCAGGAGTCAGTTCCCATAGGCTGGCAAGTGGACATCCTGGATGCTGGGGGGAGCTTTGTGAAAATAGAGGAGCGCAGTCTACAAGCGTTGTGGCTTAGCGAAATAGGAGCCGGCAGGACAAACGTAATCTGCTACCGATTGAAGCGATCGTTTGGCGTGGGAAATCCCGAGCTAGGCGGTGAGTTAACTGGATATGCTCAGACAACACTGATCGCCGTGCCTGTTTGTGGGGACATATATAGCTCATGGGAGAGATAGCCGTAACTAGTCGTTGTTCTGTGGTCCTAGCTTAAACATGAGTCCCAACAGCAATAACGCTCCAAAACCCAGGCCTAGCGCTAAACGGAAGCTCAGATAGTAGTGGCCGCGGAGGGCAAGCACAGCCAGAAGAGAACCACCTATGCCCAGTGCTAGCGTACGAAGCAGATAGGGTCTTAGAAAGCTTCTCTGTGCCTTTCTTGGAAACGTGGCGATCTCCCTGCCGGTTACCGCGAATTCCCAGCCAATAATCACACTGCTCAGTGCGCAGACCGTTAGGTAGGGAGTTTCTCCCGATAATGTGACAATCAGAGCAAGCATGATAGACGCGAAGAACAAGACGGTCAGAGCTCTTGTCGTTGAGTCAGTCATAACAAGAATAATCCAAAGCGCTCCGAGGAAGAGACTCGCCGCGCCAAGTATGGGCGACGTTCGATGGAATTGGGCGCCGGCGATCATCGCCATTCCGATGGAGAAGAAAAGCATGGAATAAGGTCTCATCTATACCTCCTTGCTTGTCGCGACAATACCCGGCTTAGTGAATGAGACAATGGGGTGTCAGTATTCCAGTCCACAACTACTATTCCAATACGTGTAAGCGTATCGAGCAGGAATGATCGCTTCAATCTGATGATACGCTGGGCAAACGCGAGCTTTGGATCAGCCTTGTGTTGTCTGCATTGAGAAGGAAAGGGACGAGGCGCGACAAGTACTATCTGATAGCCACGAGCATGCAGCATTCCCAAAACCTCAATATCATCTAGCCCAGCCAAAGGACTAAGAACTACCAGTTGTGAGCGAGGAGGGAAAAAACGAGCAGGGAGCTTGTGTAGATCCTCAAATGCAGGCTTGTTTGCTGTTGTTGCGCATGACAAAGCATCAAGGATCCTTCGTTGCTGGAGTTTGCCGTATCCAGGGTAGGTCCAGTTTATGTAGTCACCATAGATGAGCAAACCAACATTGTTCCCCTGAGTCAGTAAATGAGAGCTAATGCTTGCTGCTGCTCGTACGGCGCAGTCAAAAAGCTTCTGACTGTTGAGCGACGTATTGGCGCGCTTGCGCGCATCAAGGATTATGCTTACATCGGCAACTCGCTCCTGTTCAAATTCGTTTATGACCAGCTCTTCTCGTTTTGCATATGCACGCCAGTTAATTCGCTTAATGTCGTCTCCTGTGACGTAGTCCCGGCAACCGAAGAAATCGAGACCAACTCCCCCAATGCCAGTCTTAACGTTTCCAGCATAGATACGAGTATTCCGGGGTCGAATCACCAATTCCTGTAGTGGCTCTATCCGTGGAAAGACGCGAAACAAGTTTTTGGCAAGCAAGAGCTCTCTGTAGAGAATGGGAATGGAAGTACCGCAAGTTACCATCTCTACACCAGAGATGGAATGGCTCCCCCGCGGAGCCTGTATAACATAGGAAATACTTGTCTGCTCAGCTGCTGCTAGTAAAGCCAGCAAAGATGTTTCACCATCCATGACACTGATCTCTGAAGGCAGCTTCTCCGATAATCCCAGCCATAACGCCGATGTGCCACGATTCTCAACACTGAGTGTAACGTGGATCTGTTGCCCTTCTTCAACCAAGCTAGTTTCAAGCCTACGGCAGACGGAGATCTGTGGCTTCTGGCGCATCATGTTGAAGCCAACAAGTGCACTCGCGTATACGAAAAGCGGTGCAGTCAGAGCTAGAACTCTTCCGCTTCGCAGAAGAATCCCCAATACTGACAGCGCAATGCCAGCTCCAATGTAGATAGCAAGCTTGGTTTGGACGCGCACCTCAATCGACCTTGGGAACAGGAATACTGCTAAGGATGTTCTCCATGACGTTAGTTGGGGTGAGTTTCTTTGACCACAATTCTGGGCTAAGAATTAGTCGGTGAGCTAGGGCGGGCACCGCAAGGATCTTGACATCGTCAGGAAGCACATAGTCACGGCCTTCAATTGCTGCGTGCGCGCGGGAGAGCTTCAACAAGGCGAGCGATCCTCGAGGGCTTGCTCCTACGTAAATACTTGGATCGGTGCGCGTCTTCGCGACAATGGAAACAATGTATGATGCGATATCAGGGTGGACAAAAACATCTTCCACGGCGCTGCGCATTGTCAGTAGCTCGTCGCTATCTATGATTGGGTTCAGTGCGATGTCGTCATTCTTGCGCTCCTGTCGCCGGCGTAGAATCTCTACTTCTCCGTCGTGATCAGGATAACCAACAAGAAGGCGCACCATGAACCGGTCAAGCTGGGCCTCAGGAAGAGGAAACGTTCCTTCATATTCGATTGGATTCTGGGTCGCAATCACTATGAATGGTGACGGAAGCGGGTGCGTCTCTCCGCCGATTGTTACCTGGGATTCCTGCATTGCTTCAAGGAGCGCGGATTGGGTTTTTGGGGTCGCTCTATTGATCTCGTCACCGAGGATGATGTTGGCGAATATTGGACCAGCGGCAAAAGTGAAGGATCGTTTCACTGTGTCAAAAATGTGGGAACCCGTGATATCACTTGGTAGCAGATCCGGAGTGAACTGGATTCGCTTGAATTCAATCCCGAGTACACGTGCAAAACTTCGTGCGATCAGCGTTTTAGCGAGGCCAGGATAATCCTCAAAAAGGATGTGCCCAGCCGCGAGAATCGCCACCATTGCTTGATGTAGGACTTCTTCTTTTCCAACGATTGCTTTTGCTACTTCGTCAAGGACTTGCTGCGAGCGTAGCTTTACGCGGCTTATCTGCATTCATACCCTCCGTTGATAGTCTTCAAGAAAACTAATTGTCTGTTCCAATTGCTCACCAAAGTTGCGACCTCTTCTCCTCTCATATCTGAGTTTGTAGCAGTCGAAAAACTGTCTTACTATCGGCTTTTCGCACCAGTCGCCTGACTCAAATCTCAGACGCGCTTCTTCAAGAGAAACGCCCTCTTTCCAGGCGATCATCCTGATTGCCAGCGCAGCTAGCTCTCCGGTAAGCCTGAGGCGGGAAAACACATGGTGATGAGCTCGACCAACCAATTCAGCAAGGATGTCCAGATCATCTTTTTGTGGCACTAGCAGCACTCGGCTGTGGGGCTGGCGCACAGCTCCAGTAAAAACGCGAAGGTAGGCACGCAGAAGGAACAGAGCAGGAACCAAGGTAATGATGCTCCACAGCCACAACTCGGGAACCCGAAGAGCATACCAGCGAATCGTGTAATATCCTGTGATGACTGGGTCGAGAATAGCAGTGCGCAGAAAATCCTGCAAGAAGAGCAGAAATGCAATGGTCACACACAGCGTCAGGAGAAGGCTTGTGATCAGGATAATCGCTCTACGTGTGTTCATTTCGTACCAGCCAGCGCATAATGGTTGTGGATTGCTGTTAGACAAGTAAGTGCTTCATTTGCAAATGACTGCTGTGAGCGGTCACCGTAACGAACCAGCTCAAAGATTGAGGTGAGCCGGTCAATATGGATGTCTTTCATTCCACGTGAACGCAGAAGCCCAGAGAACTCCCGCGCAGTAAGATAAGCCAAATTGCGAACACCTTCTTTCGGGCTCAGGATCCTGATCATCTCTTTATAGGAGTTAAGAACTACTTCATATGGATCGTTACCGGCCTGGATTTGCTTCAGCGCATTGTTCGCCTGTTCGGCAAGCTCTTCGAGCAAGCCCCTATTGTGATCTGCGCGAGCCCTAATTCTGGGCAAGATCTTGAGAGCGACCGCGATGATTATAGCAGTGATTGCTAGTCCTACACCGAGTGCCAACAGAATTACCAACCAAGTTGGGGCGCTAGCCTCGGGTATATCTGGTGTTGGTAATGGCTGTGAATCCTGCGGCTCTCCCAGAAACATGGCGCTATCCATTGGCCCCATTTGCGGGGGTTCGCCCTCGACCGGGGTGATGAAAGATGTTAAGCCCAGGAATAGAGCAAAGATGATTGCCGTGACAATAAGTTGCCATCGGAATCGAGGCGAGATGACACTGAATACAACCATCACGGCCAGGGCAATGATGATCAAGACACGAATTGTAGTTTGAAGCGCCTTTTTCCCTGTTCCGCGGTCCGCGGTGTAGGTTCCTTCGTCTGTCTCTTCCGGAAGGTCGGCAAATGGGTTTGGCAAGGCTTCCCCCGGAAGGAGCTCTAGCTGATCCAATCCCCCAATCAATACAGACAAGACCGCAAACAGAGCAACAACACAGACAATGAACGGGATATACCTGCGTGGTCTCGGTTGCACTACAGCCCCTTCACGTCCAGTCTCAGTTCTTCTAGCTGGGTAGACGTGACCGGCATCGGAGATTCTGTGAGCGGACATAAACCGGTAGTGGTCTTTGGAAATGCTATGACGTCCCGCAGTGAGTGCTCCTGGGCCATGAGCATCACCAATCGGTCAAGCCCCAGTGCAAATCCGCCATGTGGTGGCGCGCCATACTCTAGCGCGTGTAGGAAGAAACCAAACCGACTCTGCGCTTCCTCCGGCGAGATGTTTAGCAGCCGGAAGATTGTTTCCTGAACAGGACGTGAGTGGATCCTGATACTTCCACTTCCCAGCTCGGTTCCGTTAAGTACTAAATCATAGGCATTTGACAAGACTGAAAGCGGGTCGTGTTCAAGCTTTGTCTCGTCTTTCTTTCGAGGAGAAGTAAATGGATGATGCTCGCTCGTCAGGTTTCCTGTTTCGTCGACACCAAACAAGGGGAAATCAGTGATCCAGAGGAATTTCCATTCCTTGTTCCCCGCAAGCTTCTCGCGCCGCGCTATCTCTGAACGCAACACGCCCAGGGCTGGCTCTATGTTAGTTCCCGCGAGGATGAGAAGGAGGTCTCCTTGCTTAGCTGAGAACTTGGCAGCGATCGATGCGATCTCTTCGGAAGATAGGAACTTGGAGAGAGGAGAAGTCACCTGTTCTTCTAGCTTTATCCACAGCAATCCCTTTGCGCCTGCGTTTAGAGCAACTTCCTTTAGAGAATCGATTGCCGACCGAGAGTAGCCTGCACAACCAGTGGCGTTTATCCCAGCGATCCTTCCACCAGAAGTAATAGCTGTAGTGAAGATACGAAAAGTACTTCCACGTACAGTGTCGGAAATGTCTTGGATCTCCATACCGAAGCGCAAGTCAGGTTTATCCGATCCATAGCGTGCTAGCGCTTCTCGATGAGCAAGGCGAGCGAATGGAGTATGAAGTTCAATGGCCAGCTCCTTTCTAAATAGCTCAACCAGAACTCCTTCCAACAGGTCAAGGATCTCTTCCCTGCCATGTGGAAAGGATATCTCGAGGTCAAGCTGGGTGAATTCAGGCTGTCTGTCGGCGCGCAGGTCCTCATCGCGGAAGCATTTAACAATCTGGAAGTAGCGATCGATTCCACCAATCATGAGCAGTTGCTTAAATAGCTGTGGTGATTGAGGAAGGGCATAAAAACTTCCTGGGACAATCCGGCTAGGAACAAGGAAATCGCGTGCTCCTTCAGGTGTTGATTTCGTAAGTACTGGGGTTTCGATCTCCAAAAAATGCTTAGCGGAGAAATAGTCACGAATTCCCTTGAAGAGTCTGTGTCGTAAGGCAAGGTTGTCGTGCATACGTCTGCGGCGCAAGTCAATATAGCGGAAGCGCATGCGTGTCTCTTCAGTTGTATCTGAGCCATCACCTTCAATGAGAAATGGAGGAGTAAGTGACCTGTTGAGTATCTCTATTTCCTCTACTCTCACTTCGATCTTACCAGTGATCATGTCCGGGTTGACATTCTTCGCGGTACGAGGACAGACTATTCCGGTCACCGAAATAACGTCTTCCCGACTAACTGCATATCCGCTCGCCAGCGTGTTCTCTCCAAGCGGAAAAAGCAGCTGGATTACTCCCGAGCTGTCACGGAGATCAACAAAACTGACTCCTCCTAGGTTGCGGCTGCGTTTCACCCAACCGCACAGGGTTACACGTCGTGACAGATCTTTCAAGGAAAGCTCGGTACAATAGCTGTTTCGATTCACGCCAAACTCCTTTGACTTCTCTGCTTGATTGCCACTTAGGTTATTATAGAGCAATACATTGGGCACGCAACGAAAGAGTGGCAGACTAGTGTCAACTGTAGTATTCGATGGAAAGAATCTTGGAAGAACCTCAGGTTGCGCCGCCGTTGAGGACACCCTTGAATAGTTTTCGATCGAGCGGTGTTTGCCAACCGGTGAAATCCCCTGGCTCTGTGTCATTGGCAACGTGCATCCGTACCATGTTCAGCTTTGCTGAAAGGTTGTCAAAAAGATACACAGCAATGGCTTCACCTGTTTTGGGAACAATAGCTGACCCAAATTCAAGCTCTCCGTGATGAGAGATGACGATGTGTTCCAAGAGCTGTGGAAGACGGTCATCCGGCCAATCGATTGCCTTAGCTTCTTCGCGAATCATGTCACGCCCAAGAAGCAAGTGTCCAATCAATTGACCCCCAAAGCTATGCCGAGGAGCGATTGGGTTCTCCAGTTCCTTAATTTTCCCGATGTCATGCAAGATAGCGCCGGCAATTGCCATCCCTCGGTCAAGAAATGGGTAGTTCTTAGTCGAATGTGCTACACCCACCGCAACTTCCAAGCTATGCTCAAGGAGACCGCCGATGTAGGCGTGGTGATAACGAATTGCGGCAGGGACTTCCTTGAATTCCTTCTCATTTGCTGACAACAAGTTCGTTGTGAGTTTGCGTAGCATAGGCGGCTCGATACTTTCGGCAAGCTTCTGGATCTCGCCCCACATCTTGTCTATGCTGCGCTCACTTTTGGGAATAAGAAGTCCGGGATCAAAGCCAGAAAGCTTCCCAAACTTTGCTTCATGTGTTTCTAGTTGTCGGATCGACTCAACTATCACCTGCAGCGCGCTACGGTAGGTTTCGGTCCGCCCTTCAACATAGACAAAATCTCCTTCAGCAAAGCCTGAGGCAAAGCGCTGTGTTGCACCGGCCCACGCACGGGCAGCAACAGATCCTGTATGATCGGCTAGTAGAATCTCTAGATAAGCGTCACCACCGCGTGTTACGCGCTGTGTCTTCTGTTTTACTAGAAAACATTGCGAAACATTCTGCCCCTCTTTCATGTCCCTAATCGGGATATGTGATAATGAATAAGGAACCCCTGTGCGTATATGATTAGCGAATTCTCTGCTGGACACCAATGCCTCCTTCAATGTCAACACTTAATAGTAGTGTAAAGTAGAAGAAATGAAAATCAAGTAGTTTCTTAGAGAGTCGGTGATTGTCCTTCATGTACTGTTATGGCCGGGAACCTATTACTAGAGCGAGAAGCACACAGAGGGATCTTGAAATCATTCTATCGCATTCAAAAGTCACGAGCAATCAATTGATTGCTCGTTTACTGTCTGTATAATTGTCCTATAAGACAAGAAGGAGGAAGTAATGGAGCTACTTAAACAACTGAGCGAAGCCTCAGGTATTCCAGGGCACGAAGAGGAAATTCGTCGTATTCTCACTGACGCATTACGTGAGCACGTAGACAGTATCACCACCGATTCTCTGGGAAATCTGATAGCTCATATCGAAGGAAGCGGGCCCACGGTGGCAATTGCTGCACATATGGACGAGATTGGCTTTATGATTAGCTTCATTGAAGCAAAAACAGGTTTTCTACGGATCCATCCTTTAGGAGGGTTCGATCCAAGAACACTTATCGCTCAACGAGTCGTTGTTCACACTGCGACAAAGGACTTGATTGGGTGCATCGGAAGCAGGCCAATTCATGTTATGACTGAGGAAGAGCGTAAGAAGCCAGTCGAACTGAAGGATATGTTTGTCGATCTCGGCCTACCTGCGGATGAGGTGAAACAACTTGTGGCAATCGGTGACCCAGTTACTTTAAGGCAAGACTTCCTTGTTGGGCCAACTACCATTTCAGGAAAGGCACTGGATGACCGCAGCGGGTTATACATTGCAGTCGAAGCGGTGAAACGAGCTAAAAAGATCGCCTGCGATCTATACGTTATCGGCACAACACAGGAAGAGGTTGGGCTACGCGGAGCACGAGTGGCCGGATTTGCGGTGCATCCTCAAATTGCCATCGCGCTTGACATAACAGTTGCCGTAGATACTCCAGGCACTCCCGACGAGCAGCGGATTACCGAGCTAGGTAAGGGAGTGGCGATAAAGCTGAGTGATTCGAGCTCTATTTCACACCCTAAGCTGGTGCAAGCGATGCGGGAAATTGCAGAAAAGGAGAAAATTCCCTATCAAATGGAGATTCTCCCTCGCGGAGGTACTGATGCCGGCACACTACAGCAAGCAAGGGAGGGAGCAGCTGTAATTACATTGTCTCTGCCAAGCAGATACGTTCACTCAGTAGTGGAGATGGCACACCGCAAAGACCTGGAAGCTGCCATTAACCTTCTAGCTGCTTTCCTAGAGACCGCGGCAAGCATTGACTTGACGTTGTGACAAGAGCAAGAAGAATCCTCTTCGCAAACTTCGATGTTGTTGTCACGATGGATGACACAAGACGCGAGATCCCTCAAGGATATATACTTGTAGAAGGCAACAAGATCAAAGCAGTAGGCGCAAATGCAAGTGGAATTGTGGCCGACGAGGTAATCGATGGAGCCGGGAAGCTTCTCTTGCCTGGCTTCGTTAACACGCACCATCATCTGTACCAAACACTATTCCGCAGCATACCCGGTGCGGCTTACAGCGGGCTCTTTGATTGGCTTAGTTTCTTATATGAGAAATGGAAGAGAATCGATGAAGAAGCTGTTTGCACCAGCGCGATCATTGGCTGTTGTGAGCTCCTCCTCTCCGGAGCAACAACCACATCTGATCATTTCTACATTTTTCCACACAGACACGAGAGAATCTTTGATGCGCTTATTAAGGGAGGGCAGAAGAGCGGGATTCGTTTCCATCCTTGCCGGGGGTCAATGTCACTATCGGAAAAGGATGGTGGTCTTCCTCCAGCAAGCGTAGTTCAGAGACAGGATGAGATACTGAGTGACAGCCAGCGGGTCATTGAATGCTATCATGATCCCAGTCCCTTTTCCATGCTTAGGGTGGCGCTTGCTCCTTGCTCGCCGTTTTCCGTTACTCAAGATCTAATGCGTGAGACGACAAGACTTGCAGATGAATACGATGTACTGCTACATACCCACCTTGCTGAGACAGCAGATGAAGAACGCTTCTGCGTAGAAAGATGTGGATCTCGTCCTATTGACTTAATGGAGGAGCTTGGATGGCTACGGGACAACGTCTGGTTTGCTCATCTTGTTCATCTGAGCCAATCAGACATAGACAAGCTTGGTAAGGCGCAAGTTGGAATGTCGTATTGTCCGAGTTCAAATATGCTCCTTGGTTCAGGGATTTCTCCAATTGGAGAGTTGGATAATGCTGGTGTGGAAATCAGTATTGGCGTAGATGGCTCAGCGAGCAACGACACTTCAAACATGATTCGCGAGGTGCGACAGGCAATGCTGCTGCAGCGGGTTCAGTATGGGGTTGGCGCTTGTAGCGCACGCGATGCACTACATATGGCGACGATTGGAGGAGCAACGGTTCTTCATCGCGATCAGGAGATCGGTTCCCTTGAAGTTGGAAAAGCTGCCGACTTGATTACTTTCGACCTTTCCGGGATCGGATTTGCCGGAGCGCATTCCGATCCAGTGGCCGCGATTGTGCACTGTGGCGCCAACCATGTAGATCTATCAATGGTCAACGGGGAGATCAAAGTACGAGGCGGTCGCCTGGTCAATGAGGAACTATACGGGCTCATCCCGCGTCACAATGAGCTTTCCAAAGAACTCATGGATGGTGGTTAGTCTGGGAGAAACAAAAAGGGGAAGGGAGAGACTTTATCGCATGTCTCTCCCTTGCGGTGTAGCAGGCTAGCTGTAAGGAGGCAACGTAAGAAAGTGATCTCATTGTTGCCTTATAGGACAAAGCATAGCAACAGACTTTGTGGCATTTATGAGCAGCTTATGAGGATTTCGTGACGTTTTATTTGAATCGATCTGCTGGGAGAGTAGTCGGAGCTGGCCCGTGATGGTAGCGTTCTGTGAGGAGGCTGGAGACCAGTAACGTGGGATTCTGTTTGCGAATCCCGGGGTGATCAGCCAGAGAAATCTTCTGGGAACCATAGACCCATAGTAATAAAGGTTTACCAAGGAGGAATTCATGCAAACTTCTGCAGGGTTTTCTGTGATCGCCGAGATGTCATACGAAGTCAGAGAATTACACCACGGCTACTCCAACCGGATGCTATACATAAACATTGGTACCGGCAAGATCGAGTCCCGACCTGTAAGTCAGATGATGAAAGAGAAGTTCGTTGGCGGTCGGGGATTTGGATTGTGGCAATTGTGGAACGCAGTAACAAAAGCGACAAAATGGGATGACCAGGAGAACGAGATCATAATTGGAGCTGGCCCTATCGGCGGAATCACAACATACCCTGGAGCAGGTAAGTCACTTGTTGTCAGTCTATCTCCCACAACCGGGAGCGTGGTTGACTCTAACGTTGGCGGCTACTTCGGACCATATCTCACGTTTTCGGGCTGGGACTTACTAGAGATTCAGGGGAAGGCTAACAGGGACGTGATTGTGTTTATCGATGGAGATACAGGGACAGTCCAGTTGCTGGAGAGTTCGGAAGAAGACCTAAACACACACGTGCTATCGGAGAGGCTAACACATGCCTTTTCTTCCTCTGACAAACCACACGATCTGGCTGCTATTTCTACTGTCTCCGCAGGAGTGGGCGCCGAGCATACCCGTATTGGTTGCCTAAATTTCAGCTTCTTTGACCTAAAGCGAAAAACTCCTCGCGTTAAGCAAGCTGGTCGGGGGGGAATTGGAAGCGTTTTCCGCAACAAGAAGATTGCTGCTGTGGTAGTTAAGAAATCAGTGATCGGTGCTGATCCCAAGGGTGCCAATGATCTAGCTCGAGTTAGAGCGGCCGGCAAACAGATCAACAAGGAAATCTCTGAGCTTGATTCCGCGCAGAATGACATGCGTCGTATAGGAACCAGTCATCTGGTGGAAATCATGAATGAGTATGACATACTCCCAACGCATAACTACAAGTTTGGCTCTCACCCTCAGGCGGATAATCTCTCCTCCTCAGTATGGCGCCAGCGATTTTCTCAAGGGATGCCCGATGGCTGCTGGATTGGGTGCCAGATGGCCTGCTCCCATGCAGTAGATGATTTCACTCTGAGGACCGGGCCGTACAAGGGAGATACTATCGTTGTGGATGGCCCAGAATATGAAACAGTTGGCGGAAGTTCCAACATGGGAATCTATGATCCTGAATTTGTCCTGGAGATGAATTTTTACTGTGATACCTATGGCCTGGACACGATTTCCTATACTACAGGAATGGCGTTTGTCATGGAGTGTTACGAAGCTGGTATCCTGGATAAGGAACGAACAGGTGGACTTGATCTTCACTTTGGCAACAGTGATGCCGCGCTCGAAGTGCTCCATCAGATGGCGCGCGGAGAGGGATTTGGCGTAACTGTCGGGCAAGGGATTCGACAGATGAAAGAGCGGTTCGTGAAAGCTTATGGCGCTTCACCCAAGTTCCTAAACGATATCGGAATGGAGTGCAAAGGGATGGAGTACTCAGAGTATGTCACCAAGGAGTCGCTCGCAATGCAAGGAGGCTATGGCCTGGCGCTCAAAGGACCGCAGCACGACGAAGCCTGGTTGATTTTTATGGATATGGTCAATAATCAGATCCCCACCTTTGAGGATAAAGCGGAGGCGCTGCATTATTTCCCGATGTGGCGTACGTGGTTTGGACTCGTGGGCTTATGTAAGCTACCCTGGAACGACATCGAACCGGCGGATAACCAGACTCGTCATAGCGGTATTGAGTCAGCAAAAGTTCCAGAACATGTGCGCAATTATTGCGAGCTTTTCTCTGGAATCACCGGAACAGAGGTGACGCCCAGTGATCTCATCCTACAATCAGAACGAGTGTACAACTTTCAGCGCGTATTCAATCTGCGTATGGGCTATGGCCGCCGCGCTCAGGACATGATTCCTTATCGCTCCGCTGGTCCTGTTACGGAACAAGAATACGAATCCCGCAGTGACCGCTATGATGCTCAGCTCAGAGACAAGGTTGGCATCGATCCCGGCAGAATGACAATAGCCGAAAAAGTGCAGTCCTTACGTGCTTTCCGTGAGGACCAGTATCAGAAGCTTTGTGATGCGGCTTATGAGCGGCGGGGTTGGAGCAATGACGGCATACCTACAATTGACACCTTAAGACGGTTGGGGATTGATTTCCCTGATGTGATAAGACTTGTCGAGGCAGAGTAGCAAGAGCAGCACATCTAAATGAGTCTCTACAAGAAGGCAAGTTAAATAGTTGATTGGTTGAATGGGAACAATGGTTCGTAGGGTTCATAGAGTTCGTTGGGTACGTAGGGTTCATTGAGTTCATAGAATTTTTTGTGTTGAGAAGCCAGTCGGGAGCCGAAAGACAGTGATGAGTGACAAGTGATGAGTAATGGGTGAAAAGCGACAAAATCAGAACTGAAAACTGACTACTGAAAACTGATAACTAAGTTGTATTTACTTTAGGATAGATATCCGTTCCAGTTAGATTAGTGTTCGGAAACGGTTTAATTCAGTGTTTTTTGACATGTGAAGCACATTTGAGTATAATTTGATCGGTGGTGAAATGTCTTACGAAGCTGAACAGATCAAGGTATTGGAGGATTTGGAAGCTGTTCGCGTGCGACCAAGTATGTATATTGGAAGCACAGGACAACCCGGGTTGATGCATCTGATCCAAGAAGCTCTTGATAACAGCATCGATGAAGCGCTTGCTGGCTATTGTACAAAGATCAAGGTTACTGTTCAGAAAGACAATTATGTGAGCGTAGCTGACAACGGTCGCGGGATGCCCGTGGGAATCCACCCCGAGGCTGGTATCGGAGCAGTAGAACTGGTAATGACCACCCTGCACGCCGGCGGCAAATTCGATAACAAGAGCTACAAGGTAAGCGGCGGACTGCATGGAGTCGGTATCTCTGTTGTAAACGCTCTCTCTGAACACGTTTCTGTAGAAGTATCGCGAAATGGAAAGCTATACCGCCAGGAGTTCTGCCGAGGGAAGAAACTGACTGAGTGTGAGGTGGTGGGGGAAAGTAGTGAAACTGGGACAAAGATTACCTTTCTCCCCGACAGCGAGATTTTCGGAGAAATCAAGTACAACCTTCCGAGGCTTTCGCACCGCATGCGCGAACTCTCTTATCTGAATGGGGGACTCCTAATAGTACTCGAAAACAAAGAAGCTGGAGTCACTCGTCGGTTTCAGGCAGAAGGAGGGATTGCTTCTTTTGCGATGGAGCTTGCTTCCAGCAAAGGACCTATTCACAAGAAACCGATCTATATTTCAGGTCGAGAAGCAGGGTCAATCATAGAAATTGCGATGCACTTTACGGAAAGCTACGACGAGTCAATCTTTGCTTTTGCGAACAACATAAACACTGCTGATGGTGGAACACACCTAACGGGATTCAAGACAGCGTTGACAAAGTTTCTGAACGAATACGGTCGTGAGAAGAAGATCCTGCTCAAGAAAGAGGTCAACCTACGCGGATCAGACATTCGAGAAGGCTTAGTTGCGATAATCAGCATAAAACTTCATAATCCCGAGTTCGAGGGACAGACTAAGACCAAGCTAGGCAATCCAGAAGTGGCAAGTCAAGTAGCATCTATCGTGCAAGAGCAACTGACTCTTTACTTTGCGAAGAATCCCAAACTCGCTCGTACAATTATTGAGAAATCTCTTGGAGCTAGTAGAGCGCGAATGGCGGCCACGAAAGCTCGAAAGATGGCTCGCCGGAAAAACGCGCTCTTCTCCTCAGCACTACCTGGAAAACTTGCCGATTGTTCCAACTCTGATCCGGCTCAAAGTGAATTGTATATTGTGGAGGGGGACTCCGCGGGCGGCAGCGCCAAGCAGGGCCGTGATAGATCATTCCAGGCAATTCTTCCGTTGCGTGGAAAGGTCCTGAATGTGGAGAAAGCACGTTTGGCGAAGCTCCTTGATAACACGGAACTGAAATCAATTATTACAGCTTTGGGCACAGGGATTCGTGAAGGGTTCAATGTTGACAAACTTCGCTACCATAAATTGATTATCATGGCTGATGCGGATGTCGACGGTGCGCACATCTGCACGCTACTGCTTACCTTCTTCTACCGTTACTTCCGTTCACTGATTGAAGCAGGTCACATGTACATCGCAAAACCACCTCTCTATCAGATTAAGAAAGGGAAAAAGAAGATCTATCTCTACTCAGAGAGTGAGATGGTGCGCTTCCGAGCTGGGGACAATGGCAGTTTGTCTGTAAAACGGTTCAAGGGTCTGGGAGAGATGAATCCCGACGAGTTATGGGAAACTACCATGAATCCTGATAATCGTACTCTAAAGAAAGTGGAGATTCGGGAAGTGCTGGAAGCCGACGAGATATTCTCTACGCTGATGGGAAATGATATTGCAGCGCGTCGAGATTTCATCAAGGAAAACAGCGACAAGATCACAAGCCTTGATATCTGACACAATGTAGTGGTTATACGTAAGGCGCCTTACTGAAAGGGTAGTTGTTTTACTAACCTCGTACGTAGCAATAAGATAAGTACGCCTCAAACAGTAGTTGATCGAAGAAATAGGAAGGGAATACGTCTTTAGTCCTGGACGTGAAGTTGGAGGCGATGCCGACACTCAGTGAACTGTCGAGATCTATTGCGCGGGCACCTTGTTTAGCCTGGGACGAAGTAATCATCTCAGGAATTACGGAGGATTCGCGCCGTGTCCAATCGGGTTATCTGTTTGTTGCAATCACCGGTTATCTCGACGATGGCCATAGGTACATAGATGAGGCAATTGCGCGAGGGGCATCCGGCGTTGTCGTTGAGCGAGCCACTACCTGTTCAGTTCCACTAATCTGCGTTAGCGACGCGAGGTTAGCCTTATCATATCTCTCCGCCGCGTTTGCCGGAAATCCAACGCGCAAATTGTTCACTGTTGGCGTTACGGGAACAAATGGGAAGACCACAGTATGTCACTTTATTGCGGATGTGCTGGGAGAGGTGAAGACCGCGCTTGTCACTACAGTTGCTAACGAACAGCGAAATCTGCATGCGGTTACCACTCCCGGAAGCCCAGCTATCCAACAACTTGCAAAGATCGCGCTACTAGAAGGCAAGGCGAACTTTGTATTGGAGGTTTCCTCGGCTGGTCTTATCCTCAAACGCGTTGCGGGAGTAGATTTTGATGTTGCCGTATTCACCAATCTTACGCATGATCACCTTGACTTCCACATCGATAGAAGACGATATCTAGATGCCAAGCTCCTTTTGTTCCGGAACTTGAAAGTAGGCGCCTGTGCTATCGTCAACATAGATGATCCCGCTTCAAAGGAAGTAATAGCCTCTACAAACGCCACAGTGGTAACCTACGGTGTTCACCGTAGCGCAGATTTTCGAGCGACGAATATCTCCTATGACCCCCAGCGAACAGTATTTACACTCCACGCCAACAACAACAAAGTAATTACAGAATTACATCTTCCTGGAGAACACAACGTGTACAATGCTGTTGCAGCAGCAGCAGCAGGCTCTGCTCAAGGGATGTCCCTGCAAGCGATTTCGCGCGCGCTTGGAGAAACTCATGGTGTTCCAGGTCGCTATCAGTTCTTTCGAGCGAATAATGGGGCAACTGTAGTTGTCGATTTTGCCCATAGCCCCGATGCTCTGGAGAAGATGCTCCAATCACTTCGCCCATTTCACAGGAAAGTCATATGTGTCTTTGGCTGTGGTGGCGAGTGCGATGCGGAGAAACGCCCTATGATGGGGAAGATCAGTGGAGAACTTGCTGATTTTACTATTCTTACAAATGATAACCCAAAAACAGAAGATAGAGAAGAAATCATTGCTCAGATTGAGAAAGGTATACAGACAACTACTGGCGTGTATGAGAAGATTGTGAGCCGTCGTCAAGCCATTCGCCGGGCCATTACTATTGCCGCATCAGGCGATGTAGTCCTGCTTGCTGGTAAAGGGCACGAACCTTATCAGATTGTTGGGCATGAGTTTGTTCCTTACAGCGATGCTGCTTTCTTGCGGGAAGAACAGCTAGCAGAGTGACTGATAAGGAATCTCGCAGTGCCGCGAAGAGCTGTCTGTTGTTGTATTCTGACAGGCAGACACAAGAACCGCAGAGAAGACGAGAGAATGAGCATAGGGTTTTGATAGACACACCATAATGCTCTTTTCGTGATAGAATACTGCTTAACCGCGGAGGGCGCGGAGAAGCAGGAGCCAATAACTCTTGGCGAGAAATAGAAGAAAATGGGCGAAGCAGGGCTCGAACCTGCGACCTTTCGGATGTGACCCGAACGCTCTTCCAGCTGAGCTATTCGCCCAATACTCGTAGTCTATCATTCTAGCGCTGACACTCCGGCGAATCAAGGATCAAAGTCGGCGTTCTCCAACATGCCAGCTAGACTCTCGCCTTCACACTTACGGGTAATCTCCATCAGGCTAAGAGGGGTGAGGTCGATGAAATCAGCGGAGACTCGGTCCTCGTTTAGTACTTCTTTGACTTTGTCGATCAATTTCTGTACAGCGCTGGGTTCTTCCAGGTCAATGAAGTCAACGATGATTATTCCGCTAATCTTGCGCAACCGCAGCTGTCTCGCGATTTCCTTCGCTGCTTCCAGATTGGCGTTTAGTATCGCGGCTTGCTGATTTCGATGCCTCACATCAGCCCCACTGTTAACATCGATTACGGTTAGTGCCTCCGTTTCATCAATTACTATGAAGCCACCCCCGCTCAGGTCGACGCGGGACGATTGTGTTTCCTGAATTTGCTCTTGTACATGGTAATGCTCGAACAAAGGGGTCTTACCTTCATATAATCGGATACGACCTCGATATTCCTCCATATACAGATATCCAAGGAACGAGAGTATCTTCTCGCGGAAGAATGGTGAATCTACAATCACTTCGCTCACATCAGGAAGAAGCCTATCACGAAGAATTGTTTGTACTAGCCCCGTAGCTTTGTATAGAAGCTTAGGGGAAGACGGGCTCTGAGCTGCTAATTCAATTGCCTCCCATGTTTCGGCAAGCCATAGATAATCGCGCTCTAGCTCCGCTTTGCTTGCCCATTGAGCAGCGGTGCGTGCAATCAGCCCCTGGCCTTCTTGCTTCAGGTTTTGTGCAAGCCGTCGCAAGCGCTTATGCAAGTCCACGGACTCGACTCGTCTAGAAATACCAATTCGCTCTTCGTTGGGCAAAAGGATCCAAAAGCGCCCCGGCAGACTCATTTTAGTCGTTCCTTGTGCATTCTTGGAGCCAATAGCAGCTCGTCTTACTTGCAGAATTACTGATTGGTTGGGCCGCAGAACCTTGTTGATCGGAATTTCCCGGTTGCGTGCCTTAAGTCCACAACTCAGCAATATAGCAGTGTTAATTTCTCCCTGGGAAAGGAAGAGGCTTTCATTAATGCCAACATCAACGAATGCGGATCCCAGACCAGGAAGAACATCCTCTACTCGTCCATTATAGATATTTCCGAGAATCTTCTCTTTCCATTGATGGCCATAGTCAATCTCCATTAAGCGATCATCTTCAAGGATCGCTACACGCGTACGCTTGGTGTCATCGCTATTTGAGTCAAGTGAAATCAGGATTCTTTTGCCTTTAATTTTGTGACCCTCCTTGTATTGTTAACTTGCGCCAGTATGTCTCTGTAAGTTCTCTTATCTCTTGGATCCTCAACCATAGGGGCTATTTCGACAAGTGGTAGCAGAACAAACCTCCGTTTGTTCATGCGCGGGTGCGGAATTACAAGGTTGGCTTCTTCAATGACCAGTTCCTTGTACAACAAAATGTCAATATCGATTGATCGTGGGCCAAACCTAAGTTTGCTTTCCCTGCGGCCGAGTGTCTGTTCGATCTGCTTGCAGACCGCGAGCAAGTCATGAACTTCAAGATCGGTGTTGGCCGCAAGGACAACATTCAGAAAATCAGGCTGCTCCTCAACGCCAACTGGTTGTGTTTCGTAGAGGGAAGAACACCGCACGATTTTCAAGCCATTACCGTGTAATGCGCTGATGGCTCTATCTATTTGCCATTCTCTTCTCCCCAAATTAGATCCCAGGCAGAGAAATACCACATCTCTATTCATTGTCTTACTCTTACTAGCTCTATTGCCGCCGATGATACAGCTCCTATTCCGGGAGGACTGAGCTTAGCGAGGTGAAGGGAGAGCTTTGTAATCTTTGGAAAGCGCTCTAGCAGTTCATTCACGATTGCATCAGCAAAGGTCTCGATCAGCTTATATTGTTGTGCCTTGTTAACCTTGTGAATGGTTTCTACAACCTGACGGTAATCAATGCTATCGCTGAGCAGATCGCTTTTGAGCGCACTCCTAAACCTGCCTTCAATCTTAAGATCGACTCGGAAGTCATTGCCATCCTTCCTCTCCTGAGCAGCGTGACCATGGAATCCACAAATCTCTATTCCTGTAAGTAGAATGCGAGCCTCATCTTCGATTGTTGTCACCGTTTCTCCTGTGTAGAAGCAGGGTTGGTTTGGCGAGAGTCGCTGGTGGTGATCAGTTTGCTTAGATCTCCTATGTGGTAGAAGAGCCTTGCAAGTGCGCCCAGGAAACCTAGTCGGTTCTGCCTAAGACTTACTTCTTCTGCCATGACTAATACATCTTCAAAGTAGCAATTGATTGGGTCTCTGAGGGATAGTAGCAGCTTGATTCCCTGTTCGTAGTTTCCTTCCTCAAGAAGACTGGTCAGTGAACCTTCCACCTTCAAGTATTCTCTCCATAATGCTTTCTCGGCCTCGGATTTGAACAACGATGGGTTGAAGTCCGTCTCAGCGCTATTCTTTGTTATGTTACATACCCGAGAAAAAGCGGCAATCAGTGAATGAAAGTCCTTGCTTTCGTGCCAGGTTGTGACCGCTCGGGCTCGGAGAAAGATGTGGTAGAAATTGCCGCCTGTTACTGCAGCAACACAGGCAACTACGTCGGGTCCGATTCCATACTTCTGCCGTAGAAGGTGCGCTACTCGTCCACTGATAAACCGTCTTACATCAGATATAGCGCCATTCCGTTCCATTACTAGATATGTCTCCTCGAGACTTTCAAGTAGCTCAAAGAAGTCTAGGTCCACTTTGCCCTCAATAGCCAAACGAATCAGGCCATTTGCTTGCCGCCTTATTCCGTAGGGATCGCGAGAGCCTGTTGGCTGCTCTCCAACAAGAACTGCGGCAATGACAGTATCTAGTTTGTCAGCCAAGGCTACTATAGTTCCCACTCTACTTTTCGGCAAACTGGCTTCGCTAGATATCGGGAAATAGTGCTCAGAAATCGCTTCTGCAACATCATTCGACTCATCGTCAAGCCGTGCGTAAAGTCCTCCGGCTATTCCCTGTAATTCGGGGAATGCCTGCACCAACTCAGTAACAAGATCGGCCTTGCACAAGAAAGCAGCGCGATCAACTTCCTGGCCTAAGCCATCTCCAGTATGATCAGCTATCGCACCTGCTAGAGCACGAATTCTCTCCACCTTTTCCCATAGGGACCCAAGCCGCGCATCATAGACCATATTGTGTAAGTCTCGCACCTTTTCTGCCAGCGTACTCTGGCGATCCCTGTCAAAGAAGAAACGAGAATCACCCAGTCTGGCCTGTACAACTCGTTCGTAGCCAGCGCGTACAATTCCCTCTTTATCAGGCATTCCATCACGAAACCCCATGAAGCATGGAGAGGTACCATCCGCAAGAGAGAATGGGACAAACTTTCCCTCTTCCCGCAAGGTAGCATGTACGATTTCCGTTGGTAAACTGAGAAACTCCTCTGAGATACTGCCAAAGATCGGAGTAGGATGTTCTGTTCCGTTGACAATACGGCTGAGAAGCTCGTTATCAACAAGGTAATCCGCACCGAGCCTATCTGCTTGTTCCCTGAGCGCATCCAGAACCATGGTCTGCCTCTCCCCTGGATCCACTACGACTAAGGAGTCCGCCAGGGTTTGCACGTAGCTTGTGGCCCCATCAAGAACGACCTCCTCTTGTTTCAAGAACCGATGACCATAGGTCTTTCTTCCGGCGCGAAGGTACCCCAGCTCTATGGGGATGAGCTTGTCGTCATAAAGACAAACAAGCCACCGAAGTGGACGAATGAAAGACAGGCCAGAGGAGTCCCATCGCATCGTCTTCTTGGGATGCAAATCCATGATAATCCTAGGGAGGATAGCAAGTAGCACTTCAGACGTTTCCTTACCGGGGATCGACCGCTTGACAGATGTATAGATCTTAGCACCATACTTGACTTGCCCCAGTTCTCTTACTGTCACTCCTTGACTCTGCGCGAAACCAATTCCTGCTTGTGTAGCGCACCCTTCAGAGTCGAATGCAACAGCTGTTGGTGGCCCCTTTATACTCCTCACTCGTTCTTCTTGTTGTGTCTTAAGGTCGCGCACAAGTACGGCAAGACGTCGTGGCGTGTAGTACACATCAATCTGTCGATAGGATAAAGCCTCCTGAGTGAATACCTTGCTTGTCGTAGCATGAAGTTCCTGCGCAAGACAAGGAATATCTAATGCAGGCATCTCCTCTACGCCAATCTCAAGTAGTAGGGTAGGCATCGATTCCTCCCGTTCCCAAATAACCCTGTGCGCATGCCTTGGCTAGTTCACGAATTCGGGCGATAAAGCTCTCTCTCTCCGTAATGCTAATCGCGTGGCGAGCATCTAGAATGTTGAATAGGTGCGAACACTTCAGCGCATAGTCGTAAGCAGGGAAGACCAGCCCGGCCACAAGACTGGCCTGACACTCTTCTTCACAAAGGGTGAACATCTTCTGGATACGCTCTACTGCTGCCGACTCAAAATTGTAGATGGAGAACTGCCTCTCTTTTTCCCGCCACAAGGTGCCATAGGCTATCCTATCATTCCACCTGAGGTCATAAGCGCTTTCTACGCCCTGCAAAACCATGGCAATCCTTTCCAATCCATAGGTTAACTCCACTGAAACAGGATCGAGACTGACCCCCGCCATCTGCTGGAAGTAGGTAAACTGGCTGATCTCCATCTCATCAAGACAGACTTGCCACCCCACACCCCATGCTGCAAGTGTTGGTGATTCCCAGTCATCTTCGGCGAACTTGACATCATGCTCAGCCAGGTTCATTCCCAACGCTTCCAGGCTATCCAAGTACATTTGCTGAATATTGCTCGGGGGCGGTTTGAGAACTGCCTGGTATTGGTGATGTAGTCGTAGGCGGATTGGATTCTTCCCGTATCGTCCATCTGTTGGCCGCCGACTTGGCTCCAAGTATCCAACTCTCAATGCATCGGGTCCAAGTGTCCCGAAGAAAGTGGCAGGATTGAATGTCCCGGCACCGGTCTCTACATCGTAGGGGTGGAGAATCAAACATCCATGACCGCGCCAGAAGTTGTGTAAGCGGAGTACAATGTCCTGAAAATCCATCTTAGTTCTCGCTTGCTTCTTGTTTACTCAGCTCCGCCAGAGTTGCAAATACTTTTGTGTCGCGCACGGCGATATCAGCAAGCATCTTACGGTTAAGCTGGATGTCTCTCCTTCTAAGGCCACCGATAAGCGTTGAATAGGAAATACCATTCAATTTGGCGGCAGCACTGATTCTTTCGATCCATAATCGGCGGAAATCCCGTTTACGGCGACGCCGATCAATATAGCTGTTACGGAGGGCCTTCATTACTGCTTGTTTAGCAATGCGATGACATGTTCCTCTTTTCCCCTTGAATCCCTTAGCACGGGCGATTATCTTTTTGCGGCTTTCCTTGCGTTTATTGCCTCTACGCACTCGTGGCATCATATCCTCCTGCGACCATTCTAGTTACCGATCATCTTCCTGATCACTTTTGTCTGTCCGCCTTTAAGTTCTTTAGCTTGTCGTGCTTGCCGTGTAGCTTTCGATCGCTTCTTCGTGTTCTTGTGAAAGTAATTGGACATATGGTGGAATATCCTACCTTTACTTGAGAGCTTGAAACGCTTCCTTACTCCACGGTGTGTCTTCTGTTTTGGCATTTTCTGCTCTCCTCATTTTTGTTGGTCAACGGGAACAAGCAACATTTGCAGGACTTTGTTCTTTTGCGAAGGTCGGTGATCTAGTTTAGCGATATCACTTACTATCTCTGCCACCTTGTCCATCAATGCATGTCCGCGATCAGCATGTACTATTTCTCTTCCTCGGAAGAAAATGCTTACCCGCACCTGGTTCCCAGCAGATAGAAATGTACGTACACGACGCATTTTGGTCTCGAAGTCGTGATTTCCTATCTTGATAGTAAACTTTACTTCTTTCAGACGGGTTTGGCGCTTTTGTTTCCGTTGGCGTTTTTCCTGACGATAGTGGTGTTTGCCATAATCAACAACTTTACACACTGTGGGCTTAGTAGCGGAAGCGATCTCGACCAAATCAAGCCCCTTAGCTTTTGCTTGCGCCAACGCTGTCTCTATCGACACTATTCCAAGATTCTCACCATTTTCAGCAATGAGCCGAACCTCTTTCTCTCTGATCTGCTCGTTCACTCTCATGCTTCCTTTTATCTCTGCCTCCCCTGCTGTTTATGAATTATTCTGTTGCCCTTTCTAGCATAGCTTAGCCAGTTCCTTATTCTGATACAAACCACGCTCTTCAATATAGGTAGCCACGATCGGCGGCACGCATTCTGTGATAGATTCTCCGTGAAGTACTCGCTCGCGTATCCAGGTTGAGGAAAGGTCTATCTCCTCCATTTCGAGGAAATGTATCTCTGCTTCGTGAAATGGTGGTCGCGAGAACACTTCTTGCTTGACATCATCTCGCGGCGCGACCACAAACGGAATAGCTTTTAGCAAAGCTTCCGGTTCCCTCCATGTGTTAATTTGCACAAGGAGGTCTGCTCCAACAATAAAACAGAGCCTCTCTGAACAACTCGTCTTCATAGCGCGGATTGTGTCAACGGTATACGCCGGTCCAGCACGATCGATCTCAATCCGCGAAAGAGAAAACTTTGGGTAAGGTGCAATTGCCTCCCTTACCATCGCGTAGCGTAGCTCTTTACCAGTCCCAAATGCGACTTTCTTGTGTGGCGGAATGCCACTAGGGATAAACACTATTTTAGATAACGACAGCTCGCGAAGTGCTTGTTGCGCCACAAGCAAATGCGCATTGTGAAAGGGATTAAATGTTCCTCCAAACAGCCCGATTCTAGTCGCGAAACTCAAGTTCAACATCTCCTATCCGTAAAAGGTCTCCTTCAGTAATACCGCAACGTACCAGTTCACGCACAACCCCCATCTTCTCGAGGCGACCGCCTAGGTATTCCCACGCGTCCTCGCTATCAAGCACAAGTTTCTGGACCAGCTGTTCAACGGCCTCTCCTCTTAGGATGAAAACGTCACCTTCACGCCTCACAGAGAAGCTCGCTTTATCGGAATATCGATAAACACGCCATGGTACCGCAGTCTTGGCCTTGTGCATTGTCGTTTCCTGCAAGAGGTGATGAATCTTCGTTATCAACTGAGGAATTCCTCTTCCTGTAATAACAGATGTCGGCAGCAACTGAATACCATTCTTAGCAAATCGAGCCACTAGCGTCTCTAGCGCATTGTCCTCAACCAGATCAATCTTGTTCCCTACAACAAGCTGTCGACGTTCAGCCAAACGGGGGTTAAAGGCGGCAAGTTCTTTGTTAATCTCTTCGTAAGCCTGAAGTGGATCCTGTTCTTGAGCTCTTGCCAGGTCTACCATGTGAACAAGCACCCGCGTCCGCTCAATGTGTTTCAAAAACCGATCCCCAAGACCTTTACCAGCATGCGCTCCCTCGACTAAGCCTGGAACATCGACTATTACAAACTGATGTATGTGATCCACATTGACCACGCCTATGTTGGGGATAGTGGTGGTAAATGGGTAATCAGCTACCTTTGCTTGCTTTCCCGAAATAAGCGAGATAAGGCTTGATTTTCCAGCATTAGGTCGGCCAATTATTCCTGCGTCCGCGAGAATCTTCAATTCAAGACGTAGGACATTACTCTGGGGCTTTGCTCCGCGTTCACAGATGCGCGGTGCCTGCCGAGCAGAAGTGGTAAAGCTTTTGTTGCCCCTTCCACCTTCTCCGCCACGCGCGACTACTACTTCGTCCCCCGCGGACGAGAGATCCGTAATCTGCCTGCCACTACTTCGATCGAAGACCAGTGTTCCTATAGGAACAGAGATAATAGTATCCTTGCCCTGCGCACCTTTCTTATTATTGTTGCCCCCATTGCTTCCAGGCTTGCCGCGAAATATAGTGTCACTCTGAAACCGATACAAAGTAGAGATACCTGCTTCGGCGCGCAATATTACGGCTCCACCGCTTCCACCACTTCCTCCGCCTGCGCCCCCTCTTCTGCGGTAACGATTAGACGAAAAACTTATTATGCCATTGCCTCCACGCCCTCCATGCACATGTATGTCTGCTTGATCAATAAACATGGAGACGCCACGAGGCAAACATGAGAAGAGAACTAGTCCTTCTTGACTGGCAACACGCTAACGTATTTCTTGCTACGTCCCTCAAATTGGACATAGCCCGGAGAGGTGGCATAAATCGTGTAGTCTCGGCCTAGGCCAACGTTCCGCCCTAAGCCGTACTTGGTTCCATGTTGGCGAATGATGATGCTTCCCGCGTTTACCCACTGGCCTCCGTATCGCTTCACTCCTAGACGTTGACCAGGGCTATCCTTAAAATTACTGGACGAACCAGTACTCGTTTTATGTGCCATAGTACTCCTTACCTATACACGTACTTTCGCCCCAGCCTCACGAACCACAAGATCATGGGGGTATTCTTTCTCTAACATCTTTAGCCCAATCAACAGAGTCTCCATAATCGCATCTATTTCCCTGTCCAAATGGGGATCACTTCGGTCAATCGTCAGAACGAATTCCTTTCCCGCAGAGAAGGTTGGTCTAATATACAAATAACTACTCACCGAGGCAACCGTTGCCCGCAACAAGTGTACTGCACTTGCTGAAGCGGTTGTGTCTGTCTGCATTCCTTGTAGCGTGAAGCCAACAAGTCTGCCATCTTCATCGCGTCGGACAAGGACTTCGCCCACTTTATCTCCCCTACGGCTCTATCTTAGTGATTAGTGTTGTCATAAACGACTGACGGTGACCACGCTTGCGTCGATACCCCGTCTTGCTCTTATACTTATAGACAATTATCTTTTTCGACTTCGCTTGTGCTTGCACCTTACCTTTGACTACCGCACCATCTAGGTAAGGCGTTCCTACATGGGTACCGCTGTCGTCAACGAGAAGAACAACCTTGTTGAATTCTACTGGCTTTCCGGAATCAAGGCCCTGAATCAGCTCGTGCTCCAAGAGCATTCCCTCTTCGACTCGATATTGTTTTCCACCTGTTTGAATTACGGCATACATTTCCAGCACCTCAAGTAACACAGATTTTAGCAGGCTACTTCCTGTTTTTCAATGCACCCACCCAACTTACTATTTCTCATCACTAACCAACGCTAAGCGCTCTTACCGTTGGATCAAGAGATCGTCTTCCAGGTCTATCACAACTAGCGGAATCTACCCGTGAGACTGCTCGCACACTGAGATCAAGCGCCGATAGCCAGCTCAAGTGATATTCTAGTCCACTTTTTTTGGTGGTCTAGTGCGTTCTTCTATCTCATCTATGTCAATGGGAGGGATAAGGACGCGCTCCTTGGTGAGTGGCTTTTTGTCGGCTACACTTGTTATTGTTTCCCAAGACGGGCAAGAAATCCCCATAACTGCAAGAACGGAACCAGCAAATCGAGGAACAAAAGGTAGGAGCGTCACCGTCATTGCCTTCACGAGATGGAAGGCGCTTGTTACTGCACGCCGATCATCAGATGACCAAGGTTCCTTACGTTGAAAATACTCATTCCCGAAAATTGCCAAAGCACAGGTAGTACGCAAAGCGCGGCTCAGATTTCCTGCGCTCATTTCCGCTTCATACTCAGAAATGGCCGTTGCTATATGTTCAATAACTTCGGGGTCGAGATCATTAGAGGGGACTTCTCCTTTGTAGCGAGTTTGAATGAAGGAAAGCACGCGGTTAGCAAGATTGGCCACATTGGAGATAAAGATTCCATTGATAGCCTTTGCCAATTCCTGCCACGAAAAATTAACGTCACGTTCCTCTGGCCGATTGTGAAGCAGATAGAAGCGCCATAGCTCAGGGTCCATTACCTGAGCTGCTTGATCGCAGTAAAGCCCAACACCACGACTCTTGGAAAACCTGCTTCCGTCAATCCAGTTCAAGTATTCTGTAGCGGCAATCTGATCCGGAAGATGATATCCCTTGCCAGAAGCAAGCAGTTGCCCCGGAAAAATCAGAGTATGAAACGGAATATTATCCTTGCCAATTGTATAGATCTGCCAAACATCATCGCCAAACCAAAACTCCTTCCACTTATCTTCTCCCCCGAAATGTTCGATCGTTGCTGAAACATAGCCTAGAGCAGCTTCACCCCATACATAGATAACCTTTCCTTCCGCTCCAGCAAAGGGGGCAGGAATTCCCCAGGAAATATCCCGGGTCATTGCCCTGGGCCGTAGACCTTCGTCCAACATCTGTTTCGTGAATCGGTAAACGTTCTTTCGAAACTCCTTTCCATTGATATAACTGGTCAACAGAGGTGTCAGTTTTGGCAAATCAAGGTACCAATGCTGACTTGAGCGAAACTCGATGTTGCTCTGTTCACAAATGCTGCAGGCAGGATTTATCAACTCTTCCGGTTCAAGAATTGCCCCACATGAGCCGCACTGATTTCCCATTGCTCTGTTCGCGCCACAACGGGGGCACATGCCGGTAATGAACCGATCAGCCAGAAACACCTGACACCGACCACAGTAGGCTCTATTTTCCCGTGCACGAGTAATGTAGCCCTGCTGTTCCATTTGAAGATAGATGTTACGCACAAAGCGTTTGTGTGTTGGTGACTCTGTAGTGGTATAGATGTCAAACTCTATGCCAAATGCATCAAGTACGGAGAGTATCTCCTTGTGTTGCTGTAGAGATAGCTGAGCTGGAGATATACCGAGTCTCATCGCTTCGTACTCAATTCGTGCCCCATGCGCGTCCGTTCCTGATACGTAGAGAACCTCATGCCCGCGTAGTCGGTAATATCGAGCGAATACATCGCCTGAAAGCAGCGAAGAAACCAGGTTTCCCAGATGGGGAACCCCGGAGGCATATGGCCAGGCACTACAGACGAGCACCTTCTTCTTGTTCACGTTAATATCCTCTTTATAGCCTATAGATAAGCCTGTATTATACTTAGCGGTGAATAGGACCGCCACTTGAAGGCCTGTTGACAAGATCTGGCCCAAATGACCTGCATCGTTAAGCGCCTTCTCCTAGAGAGTTGATGGTTGCTTTGCGTGGCTAGAACTGTGCTGCGATGAAAAGACTAAACAATGCACTATGATAGAACTTGGTTGCGTGTGTTTCTCCCGCGATGTAAGAGACAGCAAGCGACGCACGCCAAGAATCGGAAAGCCTGTAGTCAACAATCCCGCCAAGGGTTAGGCTAAGATTGTTTCCAGTCGCAGCTCCAGTAATCTTGTAGCGTCCATCAAGACTAAGCCGCGCAGAAGCGTATTGGGAGATGGTGTAGGAAAAGGTGTTTAGCACAGAAGCGGTGATCTCGTCACTCTCATTGACCCTAAGCGCTAAGGAGAGATCATTGCGGTGGTTCTCTTGTGGCGGTGCCCACGAAAGCCGCCCAGTAAGAATATGATCCCCAGTGGAACGTGTTTCCTCCTTGTAAACAACAATGCTAACACCTCTGGTATAAGAGACACTCGGCCTGAGGTATGCAATGCCTGTATACCCGAGGCTTACGGCGAAGGTATCATCGTATTGTACCCGCCCTTGCGGAACTTGTAGCACTTTCTTCCGGTAGGCAACTTGAGCAAAGACTGCATCTAGCTCTACGCGTACACTAGCTCGTCCATCCCAGGCGACAGTTCCTGCCTGTGTCTCAAATTCAAGGTTCAGTGTGGGTAGAAATCTCAGGCCAAGAAGTGCAAACTCGTTGAAGCCGAGGTCAATGGATGCGGTATGAATCATGACAAGACTCTCATTGGGCAGGAAGCGGCTAGCAGACAGCTCATACTTTCCGCTTACATTAGCCACCTCGCCAAGGCTGCGGGACAGGCTAATGGAGAGGTTTCTCTTCTCCCTTCTCTGTGCGCCGGTCGCATCAAAAATTAGTGGGTATTCCCAGTTTCCCGCGATCGAGAATCCAGAGAGTATCTGGTAGGTTCCCGTAAGGCTAAGCGCGCTGTCCCGTCGGTGATAATCTTGGGAGATAGCTGTCTCAAACGAATCATTCCAAGCTACGGCTAGTGAAAGAGTATCGTCAAAGAATTCGTCTTGCAGGCCAACGCTGTAAGAGAGAGTTGTGCTATCAGCTCCGATGTGCAGCCAATTATCATCCACCATTTCGCTTCTTAGGGAGAAGCTGAACAGGGGACCAAATTGCCATGCAAAGGACAGTTGGTTATCCATGATGTCTCTTTGCTCCTCACTTCTCTGGTCAATCATATGATAACCATGGGAAGCAAGGATACTGATCCCTTCTGTCAACGTGGCAGCTACTGAGACATTCCAACCGGTTACATCGCGGCGGCCTGGACGGCCTATGGACGAGAAACTTGGAGCGATACTCTCGAAGTCTCCAGAGATTCTGAATGTACCTACGTCGCGGTTGAAACTTGCTCTAGCGAACAACCCCTGGTATGTATGCTCGTCTGGCGAGATATCTCTGAATCTGGTCTTATCGCGCCCATCAATTCCCATTACGTAATTGGTGAATGTTTCTAGCTCACTATTGGCCCGCCACACGTTCAATTGATAGCTAGAATCTGCGCGGCTTCCTATCCATAAATCCCCGTCTGCCGAGCTAGTCAGTGCAGTTATCGACCAATCATCGATGAACGGTTTCTGGTCCGAGACACGGTAAAGACCGTTATCAGTCGCGTACCATATATCTCCATTGACCATGGCGGTCGCTCGAACTGCCTTGCCAAATACAAGCCACCCGCAACCTATTCCGTTATGAAAGGAACGAAGTCCAATCTCTGAGCTAGCATACAGGAGTCCATCAATTAGCACTAGATTTCCAACTGCAATGTCACTCATCCCGTGAAGTTCAGTCAGCTCTTCTTTTGCTGTGTCAAAAGCGAATAAGCCGTGATCTGTGCCGATATACAGTGTGGTGTTATCTCCAGCAAGCGCGAGAATGCCACTCATTTCCGGAAATAGATCAAACGTGTACGTTTTCCAAGCCTCAGCGGTTTCGATTTCTTCTGGCTTGACTCGCGCTAAGCCACCCGTGGTTCCGATCCACAGGGTTTCGCCGACAAGCGTAAGGGCGCGGACTTCTGAACTTGGCAGGCCATCATTTTCATAGAAGCGCTGCCAGTTCTCGACGTGGTCCAGTGGGGATACTCCCTTCAAATGGAGTACTGTAAGACCTGAGTCGGTGCCAATATACACACTATTTCCGTCGCTTACCATGCCGTGAACTCGATTTCCGGAAAGACCAGTTCCGGCAGTGTAGTTTCTCCAGAAACCGCTACTATATGCGCTGATCCCATTCAAGTTTCCAACAAGGACATATTGAGGAAGAACCAAGATCGTGGTTACCAGATTGGGAAGATTCAGCCGCAGATTGTCATCGAGTGGGAAAGAATTATTACTATATCCAAGCACAACATTAGCACGAAAGCCATCCAAGTCAATTGTTCCGCTCACCCCCGAGATAGTGTGAGTGTTTGGCATAGTGTGGGCCTTTGCGGGGTCACTAAGCGGCACAGGATTATCAGCAGCTTGCAGTAGGCTCAATTTTAAGTCTAGCGATTCAGTGACAGGAAGCTGAAGGCTAAGCCCGTAGAAGTTACGTGAATACTCGGCGCCGCTTCCCAGACCACCACGGAAACGTTCGTAGTCAATCTGGATCGTATCTTCCTCGCCTACTTCAAGGAACAATATCAGCACGCCAACTTCGTAGTCAATAGAGTAATCCATGTCACGCTTGAGAAGTTCTCCATTTAGGTAGACCTTTTCGCTTCCTTGCACAATGGATAGCCCAAGAATGAACA
This sequence comes from Candidatus Bipolaricaulota bacterium, assembly GCA_030612175.1. Lineage (GTDB taxonomy): Bacteria > Bipolaricaulota > Bipolaricaulia > UBA7950 > UBA9294 > JAUVYF01. The sequence goes on from JAUWOJ010000002.1 coordinate 36,289, forward strand.
CATCCCCGGACACGGCGTAGTCAAAGGAAACTCTTGCCGCGTTCTCCGCTTCCCGGAAGAACTGTTCAGGGAAGTCAAATTCGATGATTCCCTTACTAAGAAATGGGTATGCATTATATTGGGGAAGATCGGCTTCAGTGATCGGCAGAAACGTCCCGCCATGTAAGCTTACTTCTACGACGATCGACCCCTCTTTCAGGTCAGTGTGGCCAAGATAATAGAAACGCTGTTGTTTTCCCGCCGGAAGCGGATATTTGCTTCCCTCAACTTCTAGGTAACAGAAAGACATGAGTTGATTGAGAAAGGCTTGTTCATAGTCGCTTCCAATAATGAATGGATAGCGCTTCTCTTCCGAATCACCAAGCTGTGTCTCCTCGTTGTATTGTCTGATGTACTCCTGTAACCACCTTCGCAACAGGATTTGCGGCTCGCTCTTGAAGATGAGGAAGTCTTGCTCTCTGCTAACAACAGAAAAACGTGTTCGGGAAAGGTCTTGAGATGGAGATTTACTGATGTTCTCAAATAGATAGCCAAGCCCATAGGCGATAAGGTGGGAGTTCAGGGCTTGATTGGCCACCAAGTCAATGGTGGCGATGGAAAACCCTTCAATGAAAGGCTCTTCTAGCTCAAAATGGTACAGCCCCTGAAGGTTGAGCAAGTACGGCTGTCTAACCCATGGTTGTTCAGGAGAATACAAAGAGAAAGTCATCTCTTCGTGCGTTGTTCGGCCAACAAATATCTTTGATTCCGAGATCCCTTCAACCTGAGAGAGAATACCAGATAGTTGTGCTTTGCCGATCTGATAATCTAGGCGTATACCTCTGAGCTCCTTGTTGTAAGCAAGAAAAGTGTCCTCCTGGGCGATAGGAAAATCGCCAAATGTGCCCTGCAAATCGCCAGCGTCTAGGTCAACTGTCAACGACTGCATGTTCATGGGTTTCTGATCGTCAAATTGAGCATTGATTGTAAGGAAGGAAAGTGCTTTCCCTGTAATGTTTACAGCGAGTGACTGATCAAGATGCAGCTGATTTGGAGCCATGCCAGCCTGAGCTAATCCGTGCGAGGACCCGAAACCATAGCGTAGGTGCCAAGTCTTCTCTCCAGTGATGGTAGCCTCAAAGGTCTCCTCCTGTCCCTGAGATAGCAAGGAAACCCCGATTACAAGCAATGCAACGATCACCAAATAGCGCAGTTTCACTTTCTCCTTCTAGAACCTGAATGTGAGAGACAGATAGTGACTATCAGGAAGATCTGCGTGCAAAACGTAAGCCCAATCGACTTGATAAGTTTCGAAACGCAGCGTTAAGCCAATTGTGGACTGGCTGTTGGCATAGCCAATCCTCGCTGCAAAGTCTTCCATCCACACCTCAACGCCTCCTGTTATCTGCGGCTCGGCAGCGAGAATGTCTGCAATACTCACTGCCAAGTTCCAATAGGCTGCAGGGAACGGCTGCATGGTCAAGGCAGCTCCAATGTTAACCCTGGTAGGCCAATGTTCATCATGACCGTTCTCAAAAGCAAGGTCTCCTGAAATAAGATTCTCTACGATAACACCAATTTTCACAGGATTGATCGTAATGAGGCAAGCGGGATCAATCGCCCAGCCTTGTCCGGACAAGGGCTGGGAAAGACGATAGATCTTTGCTCGCGCGCCTAGGGCGAAAACACCAGCTGCAACACCGACCGAGATGGTTGCCGCCTGGCTTACGTAACGAAAAGCCCCTTCTTCAGTCGTGATCAATCCCGAATCTAGCTGCATCCCCACAATCCCGAAATGGGGAACAGCGATACCAACTGCTCCATAGCTGAAGACTCCGAAGGGCCGCGAGAATAAGGAAGTGAATCGGATATCCTTGATAGCGCCTAAGCCTGCTGGGTTAGAAAATATGGCATTCTCATCATCCGACAGAGCGATAAGGGTATTACTCATTCCTATGGAACGTGTTCCTGTTGCCAATTGGAAGATAGCCGCAACGTTCGTAAAATCGTCTCCCCGCGCCATTACAGAGACAAGAAACAAGATGAGGAGTACCGCCCATAGCATGCGCCGCGAGATCATCTGATGATCACCAATCGCCCGATCTCTGAGGAGTTGCCCCCAGCTGTGATCGTATACAAGTAGAGTCCATTTGCCAATAGTCTGCCCAGGCTGTCAATAAGATCCCATTCATGCTGGCTGGATTCTGGGTCAACCTCCTGCTGGAAAAGCAATGCTCCTATAATATTGTAGACTTGTAGTGTTGCCTGTGTTGTTCCTTCGGGGAGCGTGTACGTAAACAAAGCGCGGTTGCTGACAGGATTGCTTGACACGGTTACTGTAGGAGAATATGTTTCGCTTTCCTCGGGATCGTATATCGAAGTGACCGCTTGGTAAGCATTTGCCTTTCCATATCCCCAACTTGTGTTAGGGATGAGCCCGGTAAATGCGTCACTTACAGAAGTCTCCGTGAGTTTCATTCTCATTTCTTCGTTGCTCAACTGCGGATTGTACGAAAGCATCAATGCTATTACCCCGCTCACATGGGCAGCAGAAAAACTGGTTCCTCTAAGCAAGGTATGCATTGGGTCGGGCAAGCCTTCCCTGAAACTGTTACTGGATAGAGCGGCAGCTATCCATGCTCCTGGAGCCGTAAGTTCCGGTTTTTGTCGCCCATCCCGAGTCGGCCCCCGGCTGGAAAAAGAAGAGATCTCGCCAATTCCATTCTCGGTAGAGAAATCGGGCAATTCCTTGGTGTTGAATGACCCTACAGTGATTACGCCGTATGCGTTTCCTGGTTCGTCAATCGTATAGTGTGTATCTCCTTCAAGGATTGTGGCGCCCGTGTTTGTGATAATCCATCCGTCAAACCGACCGCCGCCGCCTTCATCGGTTATGGTGAAACTCCACTTGCTTCCCGGAGTTACCCCGATCAAAGACACCTGGATCTCATTATCTCCGTTATTTGGGTTTGTCCCATCAGAAGCGTTGTCCACATACAGATTGTCCGCTTGAGAGCTTGCGTAGCTGCCTCTGTCTACTGTCAACGAAGAGCCAACTGGTGGGGTGACGGTAAGGGAGAAGCTGGATTCACCCGGGTACCATAGCTGCAGCTTAAGCGACGGAGAAATGGGATTGATGGTGAATGTGAAAGAGTTACCGTGGAGCTCCTGTCCTACGTGAATGTTCGCATCACCCTCATTCCCTGCGGATACAACAATTGCCTGCCCATATTGTTGTGCTAGCTCGGATAGGCCTTGCTCAAACAAACTCGTTCCATCGTGTGGCCCTTCGTGCCCACCTAGGCTCAGATTTACCACTGCTGGCAAACCAAGCATATCTGCTTGTTCAAGGATATATCTCACTCCGCTTATAATATCCGAGGTATAGAAAGAGGTCTTGACCATAATGATGGTCGCATCCGGGGCCACTCCAATCAGGCCGGTATCAGACGACGATCCATCACCTGCCGCAATTCCCATCAGATGTGTCCCGTGACCGTTTGTGTCTGCTTGATGGACCTGCCCGCTCTCTGGACCGAGTCCAAGGGCAATATCACTTTCGATCTCGTCATTGCCATAATACGCGCCAAGAGAACCACTAGTCTGATCCCAGATAGAAGAGATGCGAGACGATTCTTCGATGCCATCACCGTCTGAATCGTAACGGAAGTCAAGGTGAGAATAATCGATCCCTGTGTCTACTGAGCCGATAATAACCCCTTCTCCTGTTAGCGGTGGTATGGCTGAGTGCAATTGGTCGGCCCCTATTGCGGGAACGCTGTAATCGAGCTTTGGCTCTGCCTTCCATGAGGGCTCAATATAGACAACTTGCGGCGAATTAGCCAAGAGTAACAGCTCTGTTACGCTAACTCGCATACCGATAATAGTTCCCGTATTCACCAGTATGGGAATACCAAGGAAGGTTTGCCCGAATAACCCCTGATGCGTTTGCACCAATACTCCAAATTGCCATTCAACTGTATCAATATGAGCGCTCGTCGTGCGTTTCAATGGGAATATCTGTAGATGGCTGACAAATCCGCTAAGATTAGTGTTTGTGTCCTGTGCTAGTTGCTGGAGAATGTTGCGCAGCGACGGATCAAGTACTGCTTCACCTCCTGTTGCGTATGATGCAATAGCGATAGAAATGCTTGTGGCAACGAACAAAAATTTGAGAAACTTTCTCATATGCTTACCCTCAAGAGAAGAACAATTATAGCTCGGCGTGGATCATCTCACAGCGACATGATCAGTTCGCAATGGCCGCCCCCAATATCCCACCTAACTCCTCTTTCAGCACTATTCTTCAGAGCTTGTGGAGGGAATATGCCGCACCTTCCGCTCTATAGGCAAGGGTTCGGGGAGGTCTTTTGTTTCCGCATTCAGTTCCTTGAAGCGTCTTGCGGCAGGGAGTAGTCGCTGCTGCAGTGATCCTACGGCGGCATCATAAGCATTGATTGTTTGTCCCAAGCACTTGCCCGTGTTCTGCAGGTGGTGGACGAAAGTGACTATGCGTTCGTATAATTCCTGCCCTTGCTTGGCAATCTGCTGAGCATTATCAGCGATCTCATGCTGTTGCCATCCATACGCCACTGCTCGAAGAAGGCCGAGCAGGCTTAGTGGTGTTGCAATTAGTATGTGTTTGCGAATAGCAGATTCCAGAAGTTCGCCATCCAGCTCAAAGGCGGCTGCAAGGCAGGGTTCACTTGGCACAAACATGATGAGAATCTCTGGCGCTTGCTCAAACTGGGCCCAATACTGCTTACGCCCAAGTTCCTGCACCCGCTGTCGGATCGCTTGAACGTGGGCTCTTAGCTTCATCTTACGTTCTTCCTCGGTCTTAGCCTTTACGGCGTCGAAATAGGCCTGCATTGGTGTCTTAGCGTCGATTGGCAGGATTCCTTCATTAGGAAGGTACACGATCATGTCTGGTCTACCCTTATCAGTTGTAACTTGCTCGGCGAAGTCCACATTTGCCGTCATACCAGCAAGCTCTACTACGCGTCGCAGCTGGAACTCCCCCCACCGCCCTCGCACAGTAGATGATCGAAGGGCTTGCGCAAGGGTAACGGTTGTGTCCCTGAGCTGCGTATGAGCCTGGGAAAGGGAAGCAAGATGTTGCTCTAGACTTCTATACGCTCCCTCGCGCTTTTCCTCTAGTGTCCGTAGCTGCATGTCCATGGTTGCCAGCGTCTTTTCGAGCGGCTGAACAAGGTTTCTTACTTCTTCCTTTTGCACTCCCCAATCACCCTTTATCCCAGTAAGAAGAGTGTTGAGCTGCTCGTGGCTGCGTTTCAAGAATGCATCAGCGTTCGATCGTAGTACCTTACTGGCCAAGGCCTCGAATGCTTCTCGCAGCCGTTCTTGCGCCTCTTCTACCCATCGCGCCTTTTCTGAATCAACTTCGTGTTCCTTCTGTAATTGAGCCTGTTGGATCTTGAGTGTTATGTTTTCCTCACGCAGCCGTTCATCTTCCGCAACTCTATCTTCGGCAACAGCAAGGCGCTCGCTTAGTCGGGTCCTCTTACTGGCGTTATACATGTATGAAGCAAGGAAACCAATCCCTATTCCTACAAACAGCGCTAAGAAGTGTAGAGCTAGGTCCATTAGAATCTACCTCGCAGTACTCTGATCTGCCCTTGTCGACCAGGCATGTTCTCCATAATTAAGCTGTTCACTGGGGCACTATGGCCTGACATCTCTGATAAGCAAGATTCCAAGCTTATACTATTACAATAGGCGACCTGTTCTCAACTAAGCAAATGTGCCTCTCTGCTATTTAAGCTACTGCGCTCGTTTTCGCTTGACAATCGTCTGTTTACACGCCACCCTCTATGCAAGATGAGGAGTCAGATAGAAAGAGAGATTGAAGAGCTACGCGAGCGGATTCGGCACCATAACTACACTTATCATGTCCTTGATCGGCCGGAGATAAGCGATGCCGAATACGATTCTCTGTTCCGGCAGCTACAAAGCCTAGAGAGCTTACATCCCCAACTTGTTACCACAGATTCTCCTACTCAACGCGTTGGCGCTTCGCCCGCTGAAGGGTTTCGTACAATAGTGCATGCTATCCCCATGCTTAGTCTAGACAACGCCTTTACGCTGGGCGACATCAACGCATTTGACAAACGAGT
>JAUWOJ010000046.1 GCA_030612175.1 Candidatus Bipolaricaulota bacterium
TCAACCAATCGACCAATCTCGTACTCAACTGCTTTACCCAACGAACCCGATGAACTCAACGAACCCTACGAACTCTTGTTCCCATTCAACTACTCAACTGTTTATCTCTGCATTGCTTTTCCCAATCAACTACTCAACCAATCAACTACTTAATTGCTTTCCTCTGCGATCTTTGCGCCCCTGCTCCTCCTCTCCTCCGAAATCTACTGTCTCTGCGCTCTTCTTTGCTAGCCTTGCTCTTAGTAATTGCTTTCCAGGTAGCCTTCGACGAATCGCCTGAGATCGCCATCAAGCACTGCGTCCACATTTCCCGTTTCTATGTTTGTGCGGTGGTCTTTTACCATTCGGTAGGGATGAAGAACATACGACCGAATTTGGCTTCCCCACTCAATTTCTTTTAGGGTTCCCTGAAGTTCCTCTAATTTTCTTGCCTCCTGCTGACGGAGGAGTTCAGCTAGACGCGAGCGAAGGACTTGCATTGCTGTCTCCTTGTTTTGACGCTGGCTTCGTTCGTTCTGACAGGAAACAACGACCCTTGTTGGGAGATGAGTGATTCGCACAGCAGAGTCAGTGACATTGACGTGCTGTCCTCCAGCACCGGAGGAATGGTAGGTGTCGATGCGTAAATCCTTGGGGTCAATCTCTAGCTCCTGCTCTTTAGTAATGGGAACAACGCTTATTGCGGCAAATGAGGTATGGCGGCGATGCGCAGCGTCAAATGGGGAGATCCGAACCAATCGATGTACTCCTTTTTCTCCCTTGAGATGTCCATAGGCATAGCGGCCCTTAATCTCCAAGGTAGCGCTCCGAATACCTGCTTCCTCTCCAGGAGCTACGTTGAGGAGTTTTGCTTTGAATCCCGCGCGCTCACACCACCGCCCGTACATGCGCAGAAGCATCTGGGCCCAGTCTTGGGAGTCAGTCCCGCCAGCGCCAGAGTTTACTGAAAGGTAGCAGTCGGCAAGATCATAGGGATTGGCGAGGCACAACTCAATACGAAATGTCTTGATCGCATGTTCCAAGGAAGATCCTTGCCTGCTAATGAGCTCCATCTCTTTATCGTCTTCAAGCTCCACGGCCATCTGATAGAGAACGTCTAAGTCGTTCATCTCTTCGGTCAAGGCACGGTAACGGGAGAGAAGGGAGCGGTCTCTTTCCAGGCAACGACTTGCCTGTAGGGCATGTTCTCGATCTTCCCAGAAGCCGGGTGAGCCCATCTCTCTCTCTAGATCCGCAATGTGTGTTTCGATGCCCGCCGGGTCAAAGGTGATCACCGATCCTCGCGAGAACACCGCGTAGGTTTGTCAACTTCTCTTCGTCCATCTGCCCCCCTATTGCTCTGTATTCTTGATGTGCCATTGAATGTAGCGTAGATCCCTTCTAGTTGCAAGCAGATGGGGATTCGCAGAAGAAGCCCCTGGCTGCTCGCGATTAGCATCGACGATAGCGCGGTCAGATGTTGTAGTTGATCAGTATCTCGCAATTGATTACATTGTGTTAATAGAGGAGGGGGATATGTCGGGGAAATTATTCATCGTTTCCCTTCCAATTGGAAACCTAGAGGATATCAGCTTGCGCGCGATGAAGACACTGCGCATGGTTGACTTCATCAGCGCTGAAGATACACGCGACACACGCCGGGTTCTCGATCGTTATCGGATTGACACGCCGTTTACAAAGAGTTGTTATCAAGGGGCAGAGGAGGAGCGCATCAGACCACTCCTCTCTTTATTGACAAGCGGGAAGGATATTGCTTTGGTAAGTGACGCGGGTACCCCTCTTATCAGCGATCCTGGCTATCGATTGGTGCGTGCCGCGATCGCGGCGGGTATTGAGATCGTTCCAATCCCTGGCGCAAGCGCTGTAATCGCGGCATTGGTTTCGTCCGGCCTTCCTTGTGATCGATTCGTATTTGATGGGGTTGTGCCTCGTAAGGAAGGAAAGAGGAATGCGTATCTGCAGAGGATTGATGGGGAAGAGAGAACAGTCATCCTGTATGAATCTCCCCATCGTTTAGCAGCTACACTAGAAGCAATAGCTGCTATTCTACCGGAAAGAAGGATTGTTGTTGCCCGCGAGTTGACCAAGATGTACGAGGAGATTCTGCGAGGAAAAGCCACTGAAATTCTTCCAATACTAGAGGCAAGGCAGGGGAAAATTAAGGGTGAATATGTGCTGTTGATCGAGGGGAGTAAGGGTATAGTAAAGCGAGGCCAGAAAGAAGCAGAAGAATTGGCCTGCCTGTTAAAGGAAGAGGGAATATCAAGCGACCTGGCGGTACAGATTCTCGCTCGTTGCTCTGGGTGTTCACGCAACGAAGCGTATCGACTTCTTCACCTGCATTAGGTGTATTTATCGGCAACCGAAGAGGCGGCATAGGCTTGAGGTTTTATCCTTACAGCGAGTCCGCTTCCCATAATCATTCCCACCACCTCATCGATCATTTCCTTGGTCCGACCGTTTTCTCCAATGTCTACGTGGATCTCCAGGTTGAATTGAAGTAGGGAAAATGAGGCAAGGGCCTCAAGAACGCGCTGCGCGAGTTCGAATGACATCCACGCTTCACACCAGATCTTTTGCCTGAGGGAGGGGACTCGTTCTTTACGCGTCCGAGTCCAGAAGTACCGAGCTCCTTTACCCAGCTTGTGAATAACAATCGCACTAACAAAATCGACGTCTTCTGGCCCAGATGAGGAGTCAGTGCCAATAAGGATCTCGTAGTGCGCCTTAGGATCTTTCTCCATCTCGGCTGTAATGGAGACTACTACCTCGTTAAACGTAAGTCGACCAACAGTTGGGTTATGAAATAGTCCGCTCATTGTTTGGTGTTTATCTTATGGCCTACCGCAGTGTAGTTCAAGCAAGCGGAAGACGGATAACAAAGATTGCCCCGCCGTTCGGGTCATTCTCTGCCCAAATCCGACCTCCATGTGCCTCTACTAGCTGTTTGCTGATCGCCAGGCCAAGGCCACTGCCTCCTTGTCCGCGACTGCGTGCCTGGTCTCCTCGGTAGAAACGCTCGAACAGATGAGGAATCTCTACGGGAGAGATTCCTGGCCCGCCATCAGCTACTCGCACCTCCACTTCTTGGTCCTTGCGCAATACCTGGACATGAATTGTGCCCTGCTGGGGGGTGAAACGTAGCGCGTTGGTCAGCAGATTAACCATTACCTGTCGGAACCGCTTTAGATCAACGGGCACTTGTGGGATTGTAGAATTGGCCTCGATGCGAATTTGTGGTCCTTGGTCAAGTGACGCACTTATTGTCTCCACCAGTTGCTTGATCGAGGAGACCACCTCTATTGGCTCTATATTAAGCCGTAGTTCCTTGGCTTCGGCCAGTGAAATGTCGCGCAGGTCGTCGATCAATTGGCCAAGGCGAAGCGTTTCTTCGTAGATTGGGGCGATCGTATCAGTTGTCGGCTCATAGATCTCATCGAGGATTGCTTCCAGGTTTCCCTGGATGATTGTCACTGGGGTGCGTAGTTCGTGAGCGATATCCGCGGTCATGCTCTGCCGAATTTCTTCAGAGTGGCGTAGATTCTTTATCATTCGATTGAAGGAGTCTCCAAGTTGACCAAACTCATCCCTTGCTTTCAGCTTCACACGTTGAGTAAGGTCGCCTCGAGCGATTTGTTCAGTAGCGCGAGTTAGGACGCGTAGCGGGGAAAGTACTTCTGAGATGAGAAGGACTGAAAGAAGCAGCGCCAGCCCGAACGCGATAGCTCCTCCCAGCAAAGCTGAGCGCTTGGCAGCAGCCAGGAACTCTTCTTCGGCCGGGGCAAGAGCTGTTCCTACGTTATAGAGCAATAGTGTTCCCACTCGCGCGTTGTTCGCTTCGATAGGAATTCCTTCGTCCATCTGGCTAGGAGAAAGGGTTATTCCTACCTGGTCCTGCTCCGTGGATATGAATACCACACCCTGTTCGTTGGCAAGAGAGAAAGAACCCGGGATAAGAAAAGTTCGGCGCACGATCAGTTTACCGCCGACCAACATCGTTTGTTGGGAGGACAGAAGCTGATTGATTCCGATCCAATACCCGGTACGTGCCCGGTACTCGCCAAGTAGATTACACACCTGCTGAGCTATTTGTTGCTTGTTCTGTTCGCTGAACGTGGCAAATCTAGTGGTGATTCCTGTCGCCGTAAAGAAGTAAACAAGGGCAACAGAGACAAGAATAACAATGGCAAATGACAGACCGAGCTTGATAGCAAAAGGGAATCGCTGTTTCATCTATGGCTCCCTGGCAAAGCGATAACCCACTCCATGCACAGTCAAGATATACTGCGGCGTTCTCGCGTCAAGTTCGATCTTGCGCCTCAAGTTCTTAATATGTGTATCAATTGTGCGAGCGAATGAATCATAAGTATAACCCTGCACTTCATGCAGCAACTGCAAACGCGTGAATACTTGTCCGGCATGCTGAGCAAGAAAGGCGAGCAAATCAAACTCAGTTGAAGTGAGCCCTATCTCCTCTCCCCTGATCCTTACCTCGCGGGTTTTAAGATTGATCTTGAGCTCACTTCTGACTATGTGTTCCGTCTCGCTTCCCACTCCTTCGATCCGTCTGAGGACCGCTCGAACGCGGGCGACAAGCTCGCGAGGGCTGAATGGCTTCACAATGTAGTCATCCGCCCCGAGCTCCAGGCCTACGATCCGATCCGATTCAGCCGCCTTGGCAGTGAGCATAATGATTGGTGTGTTTGATTTCTTGCGAATCTCTTTCGTTACATCTATTCCGCTTAGCTTGGGGAGCATCAGATCAAGCACGATTAGGTCCGGTTGCTTCTCCTCCCATGCGCGCAGGGCTTGCTCGCCGTCATAGGCGGCATATGTCTTGAACCCTTCATTGTCCAGGTAAGCCCGCACGGTTCTTACAATTTCCTTCTCATCATCGACAATCAAGATTCGTTTCATGGTATTTCTTATTATAGCGATATTTGTAGGGCTGGAAACAGGCGATAACCATATCTGATCTAGCAGTTTCTGTTTTAGCTTAGTCTTGGCTTATGGAAATTAGGTGAGTAGGAAGTGAAGATTCTATGGAGTATTCCAGAAGAGACCTCTTGCCTTATTGGTTCTTTCCCACTATTCTTTGGAACTAAGACAACTAAGTAGGATTGATTGAGGTCAAGCTATGAAGTCCATATTGATTGTGTCCACAGAGAATTGGGCAGGGAAGAGCATGCTTGCCATGGGTATTGGGCTGACTCTTAAAGAGAAAGGGATTCCCTTCTCGTATATGAAACCAGTAAGCTCCAATGTATCGTATGTTACAGGCAAGCCAATCGATCAGGACATAGAAGCGATTCACTCGGTTCTTGGGCTGAAGGATGATATGGATGATACTGCCCCAGTAGCTCTAGAGGGCCCCTTCTTGCTGGAGGCAATCCAATCAGGAGATCGAGGTTTTCGTAGACGCATTGTGGATTCTTTCAATCGAGTTACGCGGGAGTGTGAGGTTGTCTTGATAGAGGGACGGCGTTTTCTTGGGCTTGGCGTTGGGGCGGGGCTAAGTGATTTTGATCTGGCCGAGCTGCTTGATGCCGATATTCTCATGTTCACTCGTTATGATGGTGAAGAGGCGGTCGATAGAATCCTGTGTGCTCTTCGCTTCCTTGGTTCAGGTCAGCGTTTGTTAGGAGTTGTGTTAAACGAAGTATCCATGGGTTCCGAGCTTGATCTGGTTAGTGATGTTTTTGTTCCTTTTCTTGCTGAGCGCGGGGCCGAAGTTTTGGGAATTGTCCCTTACGATCATCGTTTACACTATACAAGCGTGACAGAGATCGCGGAGAGGCTTGGCGGAAGGCTAGTAACCGAAGCTCCATTACATAGACCGGTGGGGCATTTCTTGATTGGCGCGATGTCGCCAGAGTTGGCATTGCGTGGATTTCGTCGTACACCTGACTTTGCCGTGATCACGGGAGGGGACAGAGTAGATATCCAGCTTGCCGCACTGGAAGCTCCCGGCCTGCGTTGTTTGATCTTGACCGGAAACATTCATCCCACCAAGACAGTGGTAGACAAAGCCGAAGAAAAGCGGATCCCAGTTATGGTCGTTGGGCAGGACACTATTCCTGCTGCCGAATTGTGCGAACAACTAGTTGGCCATTCTTGCCTTTGTCGCGGCAGTCGCCTGGAAATTGCCCTGGAATTGATTCGCACAAATATTGATATCGAACGCGTAATTGAAAAAGCGGTAGATCGCTGATTCGGTATTGGAGTATGTAGAAGGATTGAGAGTATTCGTATAAAGGAGAAGGAACGATGAGCCATAGCGTTACACTTTATGCCGCGGAAACTTGTTCTTGGTGTGTGGCGGTAAAGGAATACCTACAAGCACGAGAAATCGACTTTGAACAGGTAGATGTCTCCGCCGATCCCGCGTCAGCTGAAGAAATGGTCCGGAAAACTGGGCAGATGGGTGTTCCAGTACTTGATATCGATGGTAACATGGTCATTGGTTTCAATAAATCCGAGATCGATCAACTTCTGGGTCTGGTCTAATATGGGCGATCTCGCCTGACGCGAACAAGTTTCTGTTGTCGCCAGGCTTGTGTTACTGTGCAAAGCGCAGGTTGTTCTCTAGGTGTTTACTTTGACACGGCAGCAGCAGCGTTAACCAGCCCATACCCAAAGTAGTTATCATGACCTGCTGCTCCTAAATCAGCTGCGCTTTCTTTCAGTAAGGCTATTGCTTGGGCTCCGGTCATATGTTGATCTGCTGAAAGGATTAACGCCAATGTGCCGGATACAAATGGAGCGGCAAATGAAGTACCAGATTTCGTGGCCAGAAATCCTCCAGGAATGAGTGATGTGATCATCTCTCCGGGGGCGGTAAGCACAATCTCGCTCCCATAGTTGCTAAACTCAGCTAGCTGATCACCGTCATTGATCGCGGAAACCGCGGTCACAAAATCGTACTTTGCTGGATAACTAACCTGTGACATGCCGTCATTTCCCGCGATGGCGACAACTATCACTCCTTTCTCGCTCGCGCGCTGGAGGGCTTGCTCCAGAACAGCGCACGGTTTGTCGTCCGAGTAGATGCTCAGATTGATAATCGAAGCCCCATTATCAACGGCATAGTTGACCGCTTGCGCAAAGGTTTCGCAATCTTGTTTACGGAATGAGTTCTCTGAATCAAGGAAGCGGATATCCATTATCTTTGCCCCTGGCGCAACTCCTACGATCGCATTCTTGCCTGGCCGGGCGGCAATGATCGAAGCGATGAACGTGCCATGCCAGTGAAGCCTGGTGCCCGTAAAAGGGCTATTGTCATCATCACGGAAATCCCACCCATGTATGTCATCGACGTAACCATTGCCATCGTCATCGATACCATTGGCTGGGATCTCATCCTTATTGACCCACATGCTTTGCGCCAGCTCTGGAATACTATAGTCTACTCCCGAGTCAATTAGCGCAACAACGACCTTTTCAGATCCATGCGTGGTTTGCCAGGCCTGAGGCGCGCCAATTCTTGAAATACCCCAGTTGACAGGCTGTTGAGAAACCGTGTACAGACCCTCTCCCTCAAGGTGTTGAGGTGGCTCTAAGGGTAGACTAATGGGCACAATGCGAAATGCGAGCGAATTGGAAATCAGGGTATCGAGGCCGGCATCCAGGGTAACCTGTAGCAGGTAGATACCTGGTTCTTGGAACTCCCATCGACTGGCTGCTCTCACAAGACAGCTATCTCCTAAGATCACGGAAAATGGTTCAACAGCGAATTGCTGTACTAGGTTGCCGAATTGATTGATCAGGACAACTCTTCCATACACGTTCAGCAGGTTCTTGCTGCTGTCGTTTTGGAACTTGAACGATACTTGAAACGGCGCTAAGCCTTCTATCCCGATTTCGCTTACCGCGGCCCCCAGGCTAGTGGCAGTTTCTGCTATCCCTGGCACGGTAAGCAGATAACCTGCAACAAGCAATAGAACAACTGAACAGAGTGATCTTTGCATCCGGTTGCCACCGCAACTTATCCCCATTGTCAGGCCTGATCTCTGTCCAGCGGCAGTTGTACCTGGCGCAACGTGTCCTCTATTTGGGGAGTATCTTGCTCGCCCCAGCTTACATCCTTGATGAGTAAAGTGAGGGAGAGATCCCGCAATAGGACGAGATCAGGAGTTTCTCTTTGTAGACGATCTCTCGCTCCTCGCGCTCCTGCTGGCGGTGTTTCAGGAAGCAATGCCGCGAAGCGATAATCACTTACACGGAATATCGGATCGACTGCCCGCAACTTGGCGGTCAAGAAGTTTGCTGTGCCGATAAGGATCCTTTCCTTGTCTCTTTGCTTCAGATGCTCAGCGTCTCTGACCTCGACCAAAAGGAGCGATGTAGGATGCTTG
>JAUWOJ010000087.1 GCA_030612175.1 Candidatus Bipolaricaulota bacterium
GAGTCGGCAGTCGGGAGTCGAAAAACAGTGAGAGACAAAGAAGCGGAGAAGCAGTTGAGTAGTAGAATGGTTGAATGGGAGGAACCGACGACTGACAACTGATTCCTGATAACTGCCTAACCGCAGAGGACGCAGAGGGCGCAGAGGAAACCAAGAACAGGGCGAAAACAAACGAAGGAATTATGTGTCCTTGGCGTCTTGGCGACTTGAGTGAGTGAAACGAAGGGGCGAGAGATAAGTCTTGCGGGAAGCTTATTATGAGTCGTTGTGCTTATGTTGACACGTAGATACTTATTCTGATCTGAGAAGCTTGAGAATCTTGGGAAGGGCACGACGTGCTGCCTGCTCTCCAGCCTTGATTCCACTCCCTGCATTGCTGTAGCAAGGCGGGTTGGGAGAGAAATCCGGTCGTATGAGAACATCTGGTTGATCAACTTGCAGGGAGAGGTCACTAATGCGTTTTTGAAAAATGGTCGACATTTGGAACAAAACGCCAAACACACTATGATAAAAGCGTGAAGAGCTGTTCCCCTTTGAAAGAGGAGAGCCCATTCCCTTGACGATTCCCAAGATCCGCTCATGGTAATCAGGAATTGGAATCCCAGAGACGTGTACTTCTTGCGGTGGAACGAGGACATCAACAGCGACTACTACATCTGCACCAAGCTGTCGCGCGGTGTTCACTGGAAGGGGATTCGTTACCCCACCGTCAATTAACAGGTGTCCATCGATCCAGACAGGGGTGAACAAACCAGGTACAGAGAGACTTGCCCGGACTGCTCTCGCAACTTCTCCTTCTGTTATTGTGTAGGGGAGCCCAGTCTCAAGGTCTGTTGCCACTGCACCGTATTTGATGAGAAGGTCTTCGATCTTGATGTCCCCAATAAGGCGATGAACTATGTTGACTATGCTACTCCCAGAACTCCACCCGGACCACGGAACAGTTGGGAGAAGGGTTCTTGCCACTTTCGCGAAACTCACGGATTCCCACGTATCCACTAGATCGCTGGTACTCATGCCAGCAGCATACAGGCCGCCGATTTGTGCCCCCATGCTCGTTCCTGTAATAACATCTGGCCTAATGTGGTTCTCTTCGAGGACCCTCAGAACCCCTACATGGGCAGACCCACGCGCCCCTCCACTTCCCAAAGCAAGGCCAATCTTTGTCTTCCCCATGATTGATCACCATATTATGCTTGCATGTTCAGAGTAGCTAAGCAATGCCATTCTCTTATCGACTATTGTACAGCTTCGCGATAGGGAAATCCTCATAAGGCAACAATTATGGAAAGAAAGCGCGGAGAATAAGGACAACCCTACATCCTCCGCGCTAAATAACTCAGATGGTGATTGCACTAACCGGGCATTCATCAATTGCATCCTGGATGCAACTGGAGTCGAGGTCAGCACCGGCCTTAACCCGTGCTATGTCGTCTTCATCCATTTCGAATACCTCAGAGCAGGTTTGGGTGCATAGACCGCAGCTAATACAAAGATCCTTATCTACTTTTGGCGTTGCCATAACGCTTCCTCCTTTATGTTCGAAGTGTGTTTTTTACGAAGTATAGCAAATTGGACCCAGAGAGCCAACCCCATACTTGGATATGATGTAAGATATAAGACAATAAAAAGTGACATAGCCCCTATTGGCTAGCGCGGTGAAATTTGGTAAAGTGGAAGATCATCTGGAGGTGAGAGAAGTGAGAAGAATGATTCTGGTTGTTATCTGTTTATTGCTGGCGGTTGCACCGGCTGTTGTGTCCCAGGAATCGGAGATGGATTTGGAGGCCGTGGAGGCAATCTTCCGGGAGGGCGACATAGTAGTTGAATATAGTGATGAAGGACAAGCACAGCTAGTGGCAGCAATTGATGTGCTTAAGAATACCCTTGGAGTTCCTGAGAACCTAAACGAGGAGAATGAGGATGCAGTTATGGCTTATGGCATTGATCGGGAGCACAAGGATTTGGTGAACAAACTTTCCCAGTGCTACTACACACTAGCTAACGCGTTTATGAATGGAGACCCGGATGAAGAAATAACCTATGTAAAAGGAAAACACTGGGGGCTGAAGAGCCTGCGAATGAATCCCCAGTTTGTCGCCCTTGAGGAAGAAGGTTTTGTTGAGGCAGTGCAAGCCGAGACAGACATAGCCGCTCTGTACTGGACATATGGCAACTGGGCCCGCAAGGATGAATTTGACAAACTGGGGGCTATTTTTCGCAACGATCCACCCAAACTCGTTGCGTTGGCCGAGCAAGCATTGAGCATTGATGGAACATATCTTTGTTTCGGGCCGTATCGCTCACTTGGCGCCTTTTGGGGTGGATTGCCACGTCTTCCGTTTGGTACGTTCCGCAAGAATCTAGCGCTCGCTAACGACTACCTGTGCAAGGTGGTAGATGAGTCAGTTAGCTGTAGCAGCTGTAGTGATTGCCCGCTTGATCAAGCCAGCAACGAGTATTTTGAGAATCGAACGTTCTTTGTCGAGTTCTACCTAATGGAGGAGGAGCTGTGGGAAGATGCGGCGCGGATTCTGCAGAGCGTGCTGGATGAACCGATAGGCGATAAGTATCCACTTTATAACAGCCTGTCTCATGAAAACGCTCGCGAATTGCTGAAGCAAGTAAGCGAGCACTTATAGCCTACAAAATAGGCCATACATAGCTCAGAGCTAGAGCCAGGATCAAGGATGGAAGGATCAAGGGGAAAAACAGCCTAGAGCTCGGAGTCAAGAATATTGGGCCGAAAGCCCATAGCCAGTGACACGTTATAAGTGATTGGGTAACCCAATCATGATTTTCGAATTAGGCCATGGGAAGAAGTTGAAATTGATGGTATTGTGCTTGCGGTTTGGTTTTCTTGTTGAGTGTTATTGATTGGTTAGAGCCAGTCGCTATAATCATATCTGTTAGCAGTCTGGGGGTGTAGCTCTAACGGGAGAGCGCCTGCCTTGCACGCAGGAGGTTGGCGGTTCGAATCCGCTCGCCTCCATAAGAGAGGCGCGGTTCGGGAACCGCACTTACTTTATCTTACCGCAGAGGACGCAGAGGACGCAGAGGAAACCAACAATAGGGTGAAAGACAAGACCATAATACGTAGATCGTTTGTAGCGTCGAGTCTTCGCTTGCCCCGTGCAAGCCTATTGCACTGGGGCGCCCGACGTTAAAGATGTATCCACCGTCATTCCGGCACACCCCGGTTCGGGGTCTATTATAAGGTGGACTTCTGGCATGGTGAATCCGCTCCTTACCCCTCCTTCTTGACTAACCTCAAGCTTAGTGTTGTAACAACAGGTTTGCAATACCAAGCCAATAGAAGACAAGTTCTCGCTCGCTTTCTAGATCCATTATGACGGGAGTGGTAGTGTGATATAAGGGAGGAATCTTGAAGGCTACTCATACATCCACTTGTTTGGCACTCCCAAGGTTTGTGAGAATTTGATCTCCAGGCACGGCTCTTCCTGAGATTTCGTGTTATTCAGTGCTCCGCACACAGGTACTTGTGCCGGTTACTCCTTCGGAGCGGTGGAAAACGGCCTGAAAACGTCGTAGAAACTCGCGCAGGTAACAAACTAATCAAGTCTCAGGCAGTTATTCAGCGATACAAAGGAACCCTCAACTAGAAAAGGGGCATTTGCGCCAGAAAACAGAAGTGAAAAGCACTTGAAAAACAAGGTAGGAAACCGGTAAAGGCTGTGAAAGGACAAGTTGTTAGTACGCGGTGTCGGTTTCTTGCTTGTGTTATGAACCCAATCTTCTCCGTTAGAACCCCAAGTGTACTTGACGTTAGTTGATGAAAGAGCCTGAGAAAAATAATTGATGACTTCATCCTTAACAACTTCAGGCACGAGCAAGATAAAGTTAACTCTTTCGACCCCCTCAATAAAAGTGGCAGCACTTGTGCCCGTACCGCGCAGGTCTGCACAGTAAACACAACTATTAACGAGAACGTAACCTGCGGTTTGTAATGGCTCTGTCATTTTCTCTCTTGTCGAACGTTGGCTTTGCCTGCAAGCGCTTGTTAGGTATCATACCAGTAAATTGTCGTCACACCGACTTCAATAAATCGTCGAC
>JAUWOJ010000012.1 GCA_030612175.1 Candidatus Bipolaricaulota bacterium
GGGAACCTCCTCCGTTCTTCTCCCGCTAATGATCTCCAAAGTCCTACATAACTCGGTAGCTCACCTGGGCTATCTTTCTAGTCTAGTCAGCATTATGGGGGTTATCGGAAGCCTTATCTGGGGAAGGCTCTCTGATAGAGCTCACAGGCGCAAGCCTTTTGTAGTTCTAAGTTTTGCCGCGGTTAGTATTGGTTTTGTCGCGGTCGCGCTTGCTCCCTCGTTCAACAGCCTACTATTGATCAACATGATCGTTAATTTCTTCTGGGTAGCCAACATTTCCGTTACCGTTCTTATCGTTATTGAGAACAGAGAAGAATTGGAATGGGAGAGAAAGATCAGCCGCCTGAACCAAATTGCGGCTATCGGTTGGGCGGCCGGACTTGTTTTTGGGAGCTTCGCTCTGGCTTGCATAACACATTTTCTGGAGGAATCAACGGCTATTCGTGCCCTATTTGTAATCCTCTCTCTGGGAAGCGTTGGAGCCGTGGTGCTCAGCCTGCGGCTCATTCCACGTACCATTCCACGGTTTACCAAACGTCGTTTTCGTGGTACAGTAACCGCTTTGGGCAACCTTCTAATTGAGCGAGCACGTTTCGGCCCCACACATTTATATCACCGCCTTCATCCCCGGAGGCTCCCTGCTCTCTTGTGGGGAAAAGAAGGGTTGAGCCGTGAGACAAAGCTGTTCATTCTTGCGGGTGGTCTGGCATTTACCGCGTTCGGATTTGTGTTTATTCCTCTTCCGCTTCTCATGTCTGAATACTTTGGGTTCACCTCCTCGATAGTCTTTCTCTATTACATGGTTCACAGCGGGGCAATCGTTCTTGCTTACCCGTATGCGGAAAGGCGCATTCGCAGAGCGGGAAACAAGTCAATTCAACTTTGGTCGGCGGGTATACGCTTGATTCTATTCGCGGGGGCAGCAATCTTTCTCTGTTTGTCATCAATAACACCTCCTCACGTATCGCTCGTCGCTTTTTTCATACTCACAGGAGCAAGCTGGTCTTTCTTTCACCTTAGTGGGGTGACATTTGCGTCTCGACTAGCTAGGCCGCGGAATCGTGGACAGGTGCTAGGCCTATACATAGCCAGCGCTGGGCTAGGATCAATCATTGCTGGAGTAAGCAGTGGATATATTGCCGAATACGTAGGTTACTGGGCTGTGTTTGCTGTCGCCGCGGTAACCCTCGGGCTCTCTATTGTGATCCTTTACGGCCTTCCGCGTGCACCCGAGAATCAACCGCGTTGAAATTCCTTTCCTTTGGGTCTATGCTCGTTGCGCGAAGGAGAATAAACTAGAACCGGTGAATAAACATCAACTCAAGCGAATCGCGTTAGTAGACACATCCGGTGCAGGAAGAGCCCTATCAAGCGTGCCTCCCAGAGTATATCATGCCAACAACTGGACTAATTAAAGATAGACTAGTATCGCTTCCCTCTTCGCCGGGAGTTTATCTGATGAAAGATGCCACCGGAAAGGTTATCTATGTGGGGAAAGCAACTGTATTGAAGCACAGGGTTCGCTCCTATTTTCAATCCACCAAGAAAATGGAGATAAAGTCGCGAGCATTGACGGAACAAATTGCTGATTTTGAAGTAATTCAAACAGAGACTGAAACGGAAGCATTCATCCTCGAAGACAATCTGATCAAGCGCTACCAGCCTCGATTCAACATCCGCCTGCGCGATGACAAGCGCTACCCTTATCTTAAGATCACTAACGAAGCATTTCCGCGCGTATTGATTACGCGCCGTCGTAATCCGGATGGCGCTCGTTACTATGGCCCGTATACAAATGCCAAGGCAATGCGCTCGGTCCTAAAGCTTGCGCAGAAACTGTTCTTGATTCGTGCCTGTAACCTAGCTCTTCCACTTAGCGCTCCCCGCAGGCCGTGTCTCAGCTATCATATCGGCCGGTGTTCGGGCCCATGCGCGGGGATTGTTACTGAAGAGGAATATACGCAGAGCATCGAACAGGCGGCGCTGTTACTTTCGGGCAAGATCCCTGGATTGCTGAGCGACATAAGAACCCAGATGAACAGCGCTGTGACAAAAGAGCGGTTTGAGGAAGCTACCAGGTTACGTGATCAGATCGTACACCTCGGGCATACACTCCAGCGACAGTCAGTTGTCTTAGGCGATATGATCGATCGAGATATCATTGGGATAACCCTAGAGGGAGAGCAAGCGTGCGCCAATGTATTCTTTATCCGCGACGGAAGGTTAACCGGAAGGGAGACATTTCATCTGCTTGCGCCTGGCGATCCTGGCATAGGCGCGGTGCTAACCGCCTTTATTTCTCAGTACTATGCCAAGGCAGCGATCATTCCGCGAGAGATTCTCATACCGACAATGATTGAACAAGAAGCGCTGTCGCGGTGGCTCTGTTCGTTGCGGAGAAGAAAAGTTACGATCAAAGTGCCTAGACGAGGGGAAAAGCATCGCCTAATAACAATGGCTAGTAACAATGCCCGCCATTCGCTAAGGAGTGAACAGCTGACCAATGCCCTTCACCTCGATTCCACTCTAGCCCTCTCTGAACTTACCGCTGTGCTTTCTCTTCCCTGCTTCCCTTATCGTATCGAGGCGTTTGATATCTCCAATACACAAGGACAGCAGGCAACCGGATCGATGGTTGTATTCAAAGGAGGAAAACCGCTGCGTGACGCGTATCGAAGGTTCAAGATTCGGGCGTCCGGCAAGCCCAATGATTACGCGATGATGGCCGAAGTTCTTCGTCGTCGCTTCCGGCGAGGCTTTGCGGAGCTAAACGATCCCAGTATCTCGCGGGGAAGCTTCTCTGATTTTCCCGATCTTTTACTGGTTGATGGTGGGAAAGGCCAGCTGAATATTGCAGTCGGTGTGCTAAAAGAGCTCAAGATCGATGAAATACCGGCGATTGGTCTAGCAAAACGCCACGAACAAGTTTTTCAGTTCGGGAATCCTGATCCAATCAGCCTTCCTTCTGACAGTAAGGCGCTTTTGTTGCTCCGCGCGGTTCGAGACGAGGCACATAGGTTTGCGATTACCTACCATCGTCGTCTGCGGGGTCGCAGAAGCCTCGCCTCAGTACTCGACGAGATCCCCGGAATAGGACCAAAGCGCAAAGCGGCGCTAATCAAGCGCTTTGGATCTTTGGAGGGGCTCTCTCGGGCCAAGGTGGAAGAAATCGTCTCCCTTCCAAAGATTCCTCGCTCCATCGCTCAAGAGATTGCTGATCGCCTTCAAAGGGGTGAAAACCCAGTCGGCAGTCGGGGGGCCGAGAAAAGGCAAGTTAAATAGTTGATTGGTTGATTGGTTTGATTCGTTCAATTGGTTAAGTAAGGAAGGGCGAACTGATACTGATAACTGAAAACTGACTTTCTTTCTGATAACTGCCTTTCTTCCTGATAACTGTAATATGTGATGAGTCAGAATTCGCGGGCTTCTTTTGTGTTGTGATCAGGAGTGTCATTGGCTAGAATTAGGAAAATTGAGCAACTTCAGGAGGTTAATCGTGTCGGAACGGATTAAGTGGGTGAAGGAAGATCCGACTAAAAAGAATTGTTTTTGGCCAACCGAGGCTCTGAAGAAACGAGCCTGGATAGCAGATGACTCAATCTATACGAAGGCAAAGTCCGATCCTGAGGGGTTTTGGGCAAAACAAGCCGAAGAGCTCCACTGGTTCAAGCATTGGGACAAGGTGTACGAGTTTACCCCGGAAAACTATAAGTGGTTTATCGGCGGCAAGCTCAATATCTCTCATAATTCCCTTGATCGTCATATTGAAGCCGGATATGGAGATCAAATCGCTGTTATTTGGGAGCCCGAGCCGGTAGAGGAAGAGTCTGTAAAGCTAACCTATAAGCAGCTTCACGATCTTGTCTCTAGATTTTCCAATGTTCTCAAGGGACTTGGAGTAAAGAAGGGTGACCGCGTTGGAATTTACCTTCCCATGATTCCAGAGGCAATTATTGCGATGCAAGCATGTGCTCGTATTGGCGCTCCGCATAGCGTTGTCTTCTCCGCGTTCAGTCCGGACTCCTTGCGTGACCGCATGACTGACGCGCGGGCCAAGGTGTTAATTACCGCCGATGGATACTACCGTCGCGGCAAGCCGATCAATTTGAAGAAGAATGCCGATGCTGGAGTTGTGGGAACGCCGGTGGAAAAAGTAGTTGTTGTAAGACGACTTGGCGGGGATGTTCCCATGAACCAAGGTCGCGACCTGTGGTACCACGAGCTAATGGAGAATGCTTCCAATGACTGTCCGGCTGAGGAAATGGACTCCGAAGACCTCGCGTTCCTTCTTTATACCTCGGGAACAACGGGAAAGCCTAAAGGGATCATGCATACAACTGGCGGTTACGCGGTTCAATCCTACCTGACAGCGAAGTGGAACTTTGACTTGCATCAGGGCGATATCTATTGGTGCACCGCCGATGTTGGCTGGATTACTGGCCACACCTATATTAACTATGCGCCATTGATGAATGGAGTAACAACTGTGATATATGAAGGTTCGCCAGACGCGCCGGATTATGGTCGTATGTGGGCAATCATTGAAAAACACAAGATCACGCAGTTGTACACCGCTCCAACGGCAATTCGTATGTTCCTCAAGTGGGGAGACGAGTGGCCGGAGAAATACGATCTCTCTTCGCTG
Organism: Candidatus Bipolaricaulota bacterium; assembly: GCA_030612175.1. GTDB lineage: Bacteria > Bipolaricaulota > Bipolaricaulia > UBA7950 > UBA9294 > JAUVYF01. The sequence goes on from JAUWOJ010000012.1 coordinate 4,646, forward strand.
CGCCTTCTGGGAACGGTTGGTGAGCCGATCAATGTTAATGCGTGGATGTGGTATTTCGACAAGATCGGTGGTGGCTGCTGCCCGATTATTGACACTTGGTGGCAGACCGAGACAGGAGCTAATATGGTAAATAATCTTCCCGGGATTGGTCCATTTGTTCCCACGGTTGCCGGACGCGCATTTCCTGGTATTATTGCCGGTGTTCTGGATGCTGGGGGGTCACCGGTCCCAGCTGGCGAAGGAGGATATCTAACGATTTGCAGTCCTTTCCCACCAGCCTTGACACGAGGGATCTATGGGGATATGGAGCGCTTTAAGGCACAGTACTATGCAGAATATGGCTCAGAGCGCTATTTTACCAGTGATGGTGCGCGCAAGGATGTACAGGGGAACATACGCATTACTGGGCGTGTGGACGATGTGATGAATGTTGCCGGCCATCGCCTTGCTACCGCTGAGGTAGAAAGCGCCCTTGCGCAAAATGAAAATGTCGCCGAGGCTGCGGTAGTCTCTCGCCCACACGACATCAAGGGAGAGGTTCCAGTTGCGTTCGTGTTATTGAAGGCTGGAATCGAGCACTCTGAACAGGTGAAAAAGGGGTTGATCAAGACGGTTGATTCAATTATTGGACCTACTGCTCGGCCTGACGAGATCATCTTTGTTGACGATGTCCCAAAAACTCGTTCAGGGAAGATCATGCGTCGTGTATTGAAGGCACTTGTGTGTAACGAACCGGTGGGAAACCTGACGTCTTTGCGTAACCCGGAGTGCGTCGATCGCCTGAAAGAGAAAGTTGAACACAAAGAACAAGAAGGCTGTTCTTGAGCGAAACAAACAAACCTGGTCTTGCCAATGTTGGCGCGTTGGGCTTGGGTGGATTTGCCCTATCTACATTCATCCTGAATATTGTCAACGCCGGACTAGTTGATGAGGCGGCACTTGGGATTGTGATGCCGATTGCCATGCTTTATGGAGGGCTGGCACAATTTGCTGCTGGAATGTGGGATGTGCGGAGAGGGGACACGTTTGGCGCTACTTGTTTCTCGTCTTTTGGCGCGTTTTGGATGGGACTCGCTCTATTCTTTTTCCTAAAGCTTGCTGGTGTAGGGGCATTTGTTGATGTGCCTGCTGGCGGCATCGCGGTTGTTCTCATCGCGTGGGGAGTGTTTACTGGATATGCGACCATTGCCTCGCTCAAGCTTCCCAAGGCAATCACATGGGTGTTTGTCACCCTAACGATCTTGTTCCTTCTGCTAGCGATTGGTCAGTTTAGCCCAATTGTACACAAGATTGCTGGTTACGAAGGCTTGCTGTGCGCGTTGATCGCCTGGTATGCATCGGCGGGGATACTGATCAATACCGTACACGGACGCGTGATTATTCCATTAGGAGAGCGAAAGTAGAATCTATTGCAACCTGACGGGGCAAGGAAAACCTTGCCCCGGTGGCCTCACAAAGGAGGGAATCTCACTTTGCAAGAGGTCGCTTGTCTGCTTCTTAGCCCGTTATTCTGGTGACAATAGCTGTATGGATGCTTACGAATTTACGGACAAGCTCTTTCCTCGAGCTTCCTTGGAAGAGATTGACTTTGCGTGTGATCTTGAAAAGGTGCTTGTGGGAGAGGTCAGATATCTGCGACATTTGGTGGATAGAAACCTTGAACAGACCAAGCTCGAGAAAGGCGCCGTCATTTGTGAGCTGCATGCCCGACTTAGCGACAAGGACGCGCAAATTGCCCATCTAACTGAAGAAAATCAGTTCCTTAGGAAATCTTTATCCTCGTTCGCGAGTTGAAGTTTCCGTTCCCATCTTGTAGTTTCTAGTTCATAAAAGAGATAAAATGGCCCATATCCCCGCGTTACTTGTATCGATTAAGGAAGAACTTGCAGGCCTAGAGCAGCAGTTCATCGCCTCCAACGTGACCTCTACCCCTGGTTATCCTGAACTTGCGCGACGCTATGCTCTTTTGCGGAAGGTCAGCAATCTCGGGGAAGAGTGGGGCCGCGTGGGTTCTTCAATCGCTGAACAAGAGGAATTGTGGGAAAGCGAAGAAGATCTGCGCGATGAGATTGAAGACGCTCTGGCCGAAGATCGCGCTCTGCTGAGCAAGCTTGAACATGAGATCAAGAAGTTATTACTACCACCTGATCCCAACGATGAAAAGAGCGCCATTATAGAAGTCCGGGCTGGAACAGGCGGGGATGAATCCAGTCTATTCGCCGCTGACCTGTTTAGGATGCATACTCGCTATGCTGAACAAAAGGGATTAAAGCTTTCCTTGCTAGATACTCACCCTACTTCACTTGGTGGATTCAAGCAGGTTATCTTTGCTGTTGAAGGAGAAGGGGCATATGGGTGTTTTCGCTACGAATCCGGAGTACATCGAGTACAACGCGTTCCGGAGACCGAATCTTCGGGAAGGATCCACACTTCAACGGCAACGGTTGCTGTCTTCCCTGAAGTGGAGGAAGTAGAGGTAGATATTAGTCCTAAAGACTTACGAATTGATACATTTCACGCTGCTGGGCCGGGCGGACAGAGCGTTAACACAACAGATTCCGCAGTGCGAATCACCCATATTCCTACCGGGCTCATAGTGAGTTGCCAGGATGAGAAATCGCAGCACAAGAACAAAGCACAGGCTATGCGTGTATTGCGAGCCAGACTAAGAAGCCTCTATGAACAAGAGCAAGAGAAAGAGCTAAGCGCCACACGTCGCAAACAGATTGGGTCTGGTGAGCGCAGCGAGAAGATCCGTACGTATAACTTCCCGCAAAATCGAGTCACCGATCACCGGATTAACCTCACCATCTATCGGCTGGAAGAGATACTCGCGGGGAATCTGGACTTATTGACCGAGCAACTGCGCGAGGCAATCGCCGAGAAGGTGGCATTGTAAAAGAACGTTTCCTGCTCTATTTCAGGTTCCTCGCGGTTAAGGCAAGGTAACCCAAAGAAAGACTCACAAGATGAGTCTCTCGCAGAGCCGCAGAGAACGCAGAGGAAACCCTCTTTAAGGTTTAAACCATGAATGGTGTCGTGCTACATGATCCATGAACCCTCTACGTAGGACAGTACTTGACCGCGGAGGACGCAGAGTACGCAGAGGAAACATTTGTCTTGTTTTTCATAATCATACTGTGGTTTTTGTCTGTAAAGTAAAGAACATGCCTTCCTCCGCGATCTCCGCGCCCTCTGCGGTAAAATATCTTTAGTTTTAGTAGTAAGATGTCTGTGCCTTTAATAGCCATATCTCTGCCTTCCTCTGCGGTCTTGGCGTCTTGAGTGAGTGAAACGAACGGGCGAGGAAAAAGATTCATGTCAGAAGGAGGTCGTTATTCGAGCCCCTACCTTGCCTGGAGTGTGAGAAACCCTATTTCATAGTACTCTTCGGTTGACAATCATTATTCCCATCGCTACCATATTGAGGGTTTGGGGTCTGTAGCTCAGCTGGTTAGAGCGCTCGCCTGATAAGCGGGAGGTCCCTGGTTCGAGTCCAGGCAGGCCCATATCTTGTACTTACTCTCCACTTGATGTACAATATTATGTTGATTGTTATGAGAAACTATTCCAGGAAGGAGTGATGATGACCGAAACCAGTGAGCATCCAAGCCCCGAAGTGGTCAAGCTAATTGATAAAGGAATGGGCAAACGCATCTATATTCGCGTGTCTCGATTTCGCGATCACGACTATGTTGATATTCGCAATTTTTACCAGGCGGAAGATGAGGAATGGAAGCCAACACGCAAAGGAATTGCCATTCCCGTGGAGCTGTACGACGAACTGATCGATGCTCTTACGGATATCAAGCCATTGATTGCTAGCTGTTTGGCCAAGAAGGAGTAGATATCTGGCGATGTTAGCAACTCCTTGATGGAAAGTTGCATATCGCGGATAATTGATGTTGTAGCTGGTCCCGTCGTCTAGTGGCCTAGGATATCGGGCTCTCATCCCGGCGACAGGGGTTCGAATCCCCTCGGGACTATTGACAGCTACGGGTCTGAAACTTGCTCCCATCAATTGAGAACGATGCCTAATGCGCGATTGACCTTGCTTGTTGGTGATTTGTACCGTTGTGAGCGGGCGCTTGTTGCCCGCCAGCAAGAGATCGTTGCCCGGCAACCTACAACGGAACGGCACACCCTGTTTGGTGACGAAATTGACCTCGCCAGCCTTCGGATCGAGCTTCAGTCGACATCCTTATTTGCCCTAAGTAGGCACTTTGTTATCCGCCACGCGGAAGCGCTGAAAGAGCCGAAACAATTTGCGAGTTTGCTTGATCGAGGGCAATCTTCTGAAACTGTTCTCACGTTAGTTGCGGAGACGATGAGTGCCTCTAGTCCGGTATACAAAGCGATTAAGGCGCGCGGCGAAGTGACTAGGTTTCCTCAATGGAAAGGGAAGGCGCTGCAGCACGCGGTCAGCGAGCTACTTACAGAACAGGGAATTACTCCTGTGCCTGCCTTGGTAAACAAGCTGATCTTCAATAGCGGAAAGAATCTCTTTCTCATCAGCCAAGAGGCAAAGAAGCTTCGCGCTTTTTGCGCGAAAGATGACCTGGATATGACACAACTGGATAGGCTTCTTTTTGCTGTTGAGGAGGGTTCAATTTATCCCATGCTTGACCGTGTTGGAGAGGCGAAACTAAGAGAATCACTATTGGAGTTTGGCAAGTTGCGCCAGGAGCCAGGGAGGGTCTTGTCGGCTCTACTGCGACACCTGACGCGCGTTCTCAGTATACGTGTTCTCCTTGACGAGTCACTGTCTCTCCCCAAGATTGGGGAGATCACTGGGGAACCCCACTGGCTTCTGGGGCGGTTGATAAACCAGGCCAGAAAACACTCGACCAAGAAACTAACTGCTGTTCTCAACAGTGGAATCGAGCTTGATGCTCAGGTCAAGAGCGGTAAAATCCATGCCGCTGACGGAGTTCTGGCGCTAATCTTTGCCGCTACGGTGTCTGAGTTACCTTTACCGGGATATATTCGGCAAAACCAGCCTTCTCCAGCAACAACCGGCTAGTAACCAACGCGCAGAATAAACTTCCTACTACTCCAATACCTAGGGTAATTGCAAACCCCTTGATTGGTCCTGTGCCAACAAACAACAGAATCAAGGCGGTCAAGAGAGTCGTAACATTGGCGTCGAGCAAGGCAGACAGCGACTTTTGAAACCCCCCGCGAACCGCGGCAAGGGTGGATCTTCCTGTACGTCGCTCCTCCTTAATTCTCTCAAAGATGATCACGTTAGCATCGACAGTCATACCTATTGTCAAAATGATTCCCGCGATTCCAGGGAGGGTAAGAGTAGCACGAAATAGCACCAGCACGGCAAACACGATCAACATATTTAGCACGAGCGCAACATCCGCAACGATGCCAAGCATGCGGTAATAGATTGGCATGTAGAGAAGAATCAACACAAATCCAGTAACGATAGTGATCATTCCCGCGCGAATTGAATCGCTACCCAAGGTTGGGCCAATCGTGTTCTCCTCAACTACCCTTATTTCAACAGGCAGCGCGCCTGCTCGTAGAACGATGGCAATTCTTGTGGCCTCCTCCTTGGTAAACTGTCCGGTGATTGTTGTGGAATCCTTTACCTGTCGCCAGCCTTGTGCGGCAGCTTGCTTGATGGATTCAGTGATTCGCGGCGCGCTATAGATTGTGCCATCCAGCACAATTGCCAAACGATCGTCGACAGTAAGTTTTCTTAGCGCGTCTACAAATTGCTGTGCTCCTTCCTGGCTAAAATCAAGAGCGATATACAGCTGGCCGGCCGTTTGCATTGCCTGTGATGCCCGCACCTTGGCATCGGACAAGGCGCCACCAGTCAGCAGGAGCTCGCCTTCCAGAATGTAGGGGATTCCATTTCGGTCCAATAAAATCTCCTGCATTGCCGAGGTTGGAACAAGGTCTGAGTTAGGGCTTGTGCCCGCTTCAACTACCTTACGAAACTCGAGCATTGCCGTTTGTCCAATCAAGCGGCGAGCCTCAGCAGGATCCTTGGTTCCAGGAAGGTTTACTAATACTCTGTTGGTCCCCATTCGCTTGATTTCGGCATTCGCAAGTCCATATTGATCTACGCGATTGTCAAGAATCGTAATGATTCGGTTGAGTATGTCGGTCTGTTGATCAAAATCCATTCCTTCTGTTTCTTGGGCTTCGAGGACCAGCCTCACACCTCCCTGTAAGTCAAGTCCCAGGTTAAGCACATCTATTGGCGGCCAAAACGGGAAGAGAAGAGCAAGTGAACCTACCGCAATAATGAGAACCGCGCCAAGACGCAGCCAATCATTACGCATCATGGTACTATGAGACATATAATGACCCCCCTGTGGTTACTTCGCTTGTTTGTTGACGATGCTGCTCTTAGCGAAACGGAGCTTGGAACCATCTTCCACATTCACTACTATGGAGGTCTCGCTGATTGAATCAATCTCACCATAAATACCGCCAGCGGATACGATCTTGTCTCCCCTCTTGAGGTCCTTCACAAGCTCATTGTGTTTAGCTTGCCGTTTGCGCTGCGGGCGGATTAGCAGGAAGTAGAAAACCGCGCCAAACACTCCAAGGATAACAAGAAGAGAAATCATTGACTGCCCAGCCACGGGCGACTCCTCCTGGCCATACGCCACCACTCCGAAAAGAAAGGTAGTCAGCCCCATAACAAAAACAATTGCTTTTCCCATATTATCACTCCCCGTAAATATTAGTCCGCAGGTGTCGGTAGACGCCGATAGACAGAAATACGGCACCAATCACACAAAATACGGCCACTACTATGATCTCTTCATTATCTGACAAACCTCTTCCCAAAGCGATTGCGCGCTCCAAAAGAAAGAAGAGATCTGCCCAAATTATACAGTACAGTCCAGACAATATCGACTTACTTACCCCATCGCTAAATAGGGAACGTGAAGCGATAAAGTGGTAACCAATGGTTGCCACGGGGACAACCATCCAGGCAAAGATTAGCCGCATGCCAAATGAGGGTAACAGTAAGATTACAAGCAAAAGGAGGAGGTGCGCGGGAAACATTGAAATAAGCTTTGCCCCAGAAGATGTGGTTCTCTTTCCACGTGAGAACACCATGAGATAGCCGAGGAAAAGAAGCGTCTCTGCCGCTAGACCTGCCTTGAGACTTGGCGATATATTGCCGATCCACAGGACAATCCCTAGAAGGGCAAGGATCAGAGGGTAGGACCAGCTCTGCAATGGCATCGTCTCTTTCTTCATCAGATTACGCGAAGAAATAAGTGGGCCAACAGAAAGAGAAACGCGAACCCAAAGACGTCGGTTACAGTAGTAAGAAACACCCCAGAGGCAATGGCCGGATCCTTTCCTAGCGCTTGTAAGCCTAGTGGAATCAGCACCCCCATTGCTCCCGCTACTACTGTATTGAACAGCATAGCTAAACACGCGACTGCTCCTAGCAATGGCTGCCCTTTCCATAGATAAGTGATGATTCCCAGGGTTACCCCGATGATAAGTCCATTGGCAACACCGAGTAGTATCTCTTTCCTTAGGAGTTTGTGCCCTTGGTGTCGCTCCATTTCACCTAGGGCCATCCCTCTGGTAATGATGGTTATCGTCTGCATGCCTGTACTCCCTCCTTGCCCCGCGATTACTCCCATAAGAACCGCGAGAGCCGCTACTTTGGCAATTGTTTGTTCAAACGTAGCAACGACTAGCGCGGCTAGTATTGCCGTAGCTAGGCGCACGTACAGCCACGGTAGTCGCATGCGTAGAGAGGAGAACCACGAAGTGTTGACGCTTTCGTTCATTGGCACACTTGCCATTCCGTAGATATCTTCCGTTGCCTCTTCTCGCATTACGTCTATCACATCGTCGATTGTGATAATACCAAGTAGCTTAACTTGCTGGTCGATTACGGGGAGGGCGTAGAAGTTGTACTTGTCAAACAGCAGGGCGACCTCTTCGGCGTCCGCTTCTACAGGAACGGATATGACGTCAGTTTCTACCAGTGAGCTCAATCGCGTTTCCGGCTGGGCCAGCGCAATATCACGCAGAGATAGAACCCCTTGTAGGTGGTGTTGATCATCGACAGCATAGACAAAGTAAATAGTTTCCGCTTCCTCGGCTCGTTGTCGTAGTACATCAATCGCTTGCCGGACAGACATATCTAGCGATAGGGCGACAACTTCCGGGGACATCAGCCCACCCGCTGAATCAGAAGGATAGGTAAGCAAATCAGAGATAACCTTCGCTTCTTTGCTATCAACATTGGAAAGAATCTCTTTCTGTGTCTCTTGGGGTAATTCCTCTAACAAGTCAACGGCGTCGTCAGGATCCATGCGCGCAAGGATTGTTATCGCTTCCTCGCGGTCAAGGTCCGATAAAAGTTCTGCCGACTCATCGGGGTCCATCTCGCCTAGAGGTTCGGCGGCGGCCTTCCTCAGGTAGAGGCGGCGCAAGAGCTTTGTTGCTTGCTCATCGGAAAGTTGGGACAGAACCTCGGCAATATCGGCTGGATGTTTTTGTAGCAGTTCTTGGAAGATAACCTTTTTCTTTTCCATCATCTATTCAACCACTCAATTGGCTTTTCACTCGTCACGGCTTTCAGTTTTCAGTTCTGGCTTCTTTGTCTTTCATTGTTTTCAACTCAACGAACTCAACGAACTCATCACCGTTTTTCGGCTGCCGACTGCTGCGCGACTGCCGACTCCCGACTGTCTTTACCCTACCACCAGTCCAGCCATCTCTCGTACCTTTGTTATGTTCTCTCTAGCGATGACACGCGCCTTGTCAGCCCCTTCTCTTAGGATATCTTCCACGATCCCCGATGTTTCAAGTTCGCGCCGCCGCTCTCCTATTGGGCGAAGAACCTGCATCAGACTCTCAAATACGGCATCCTTCAGATGAGAGTACATCAACTTCCCTGACTGGAATTCAGAGCATAGTTCCGCGGCGATGGATTGATCACCTAATAGCTCTCCAGATAGGTCAAGAACCTCAAAGAGATTAGCCACGCCGGGAGACATGGTTGTCCCCGGCTCAAGTCCGATATCGGTAACAGCGGAACGGATCTTGCCGCGGATTGAGCGCTCATCCTCCATTACTCCGATGTAGTGGGCCTCTCCCGCGCTCTTGCTCATCTTGATCGTGGGATCGGCGAGAGACATAATGCGCGCTCCCTTTCCCACGATGGGCTCAGGTTCGGGGAAGAACTCCCCAAAACGGGCGTTGAACCGGCGCGCGATCCGTCGGGAAAGTTCCAAGTGTTGTACCTGATCCTCGCCGACCGGAACTCCGGCGGCGCGGTATAGCAAAATATCTGCTGCCTGTAGGACCGGATAGATGAATAACCCGGCAGAGATAAACTTTTTTCCGGCAGATTTGTCCTTGAATTGGATCATTCGCGCCAGATCGCCGTAGCCGGTAACGCAGCCAAGGATCCAGGCAAGCTCAGCATGTTCAGGAACAGCGGATTGCGTGAATAAGATTGTTCGCTGTGGATCGATTCCGCAGGCAATCAGATCAAGCGCCATCGAGCGGGAAGCGGCGCGCAACACCTGTGGGTCGATCTCAGTCGTTATCGCGTGGTAGTCCACAATACAGTAGATGCAATCGTGATCTTCCTGTAAAGAGGCCCAATTGCGAATTGCTCCAAAGTAATTGCCGATATGCAGTGTGCCGGTTGGCTGTATCCCGGAAAAGACTCGCTGTGCCATCATTGCCTCCCCGCATTGATCGTGTATTTAAGCGCCAGGCTAAATCCAGCAACAAAAGTATACGCATATCTTACAGTCGCGCTCAAGGAAGTTGATCCATCAGTGGCTGGTAGCGTATGATTCTTGGTGGGTGTTAGATGATGGATAATCTCACCGCAATAATCCTAGCCGCCGGCAAAGGAGCCCGCATGAAATCTAAGCGGGCAAAGGTGTTGCACCATGTTAATGGCTGGCCGATCCTTCGTCATGTTTTGCGGGCCACAATAGAACTGGCCCCCTCCAGATTCCTTGTTGTAGTAGGAATAGGAAATGGAGCTCAGGCGGTGCGAAAAGAGTTCTCAGAGTGGCCGGTGGAGTTTATCGAACAACGCGAACAGTTAGGTACCGGTCATGCTGTTTCCCAGGCCTACGGCCACGTTTCTGGAGACTTTCTTCTTATCGTTCCTGGCGACCTCCCTCTCCTTACTTCACAGGTGCTGTCTTGTCTTATCAGCCATCACAATGAACAAGGGGCCGATCTCGCGGTTCTCAGCATGATTCCTGCTACACCAGGCGCGTATGGTCGGTTGAAGCGAGACACAAGTGGACATCCCGTTAAGATCGTAGAAGAGCGCGATGCTACCGACGAGGAATTTGATATTGCCGAGGTTAATAGCGGGATTTACTGTGTGCGTAACGATGAGTTTTTATGGCTAGCTCTTCGGTCGCTTGACGCCGGAAATGCTCAGGGTGAATACTATCTCACCGATCTAGTTGAACACTATCACCATGCGGGGAAACACGTAACAGCGATTAAGGCGGCCGATCCACAGCAAGTGATGGGCGTCAATTCTCGTAGCGAGCTAGCTGTAGCCGACCGCAGTATGCGTCTGCGCAAAGTAGGCGAGCTTATGGCCAGCGGTGTAACGATAGTTGATCCAGAGAGCGCCTATATTGAGCCCGATGTAAAGATTGGCCCCGATACAGTGATCCTTCCCGGAACACATCTATCTGGTGGCACAACAGTAGGGTCGAACTGTACGCTCGGCCCGGAGACGTGGATCAATGCCTCACAGGTGGAGGATGAGGTCGGTATTCGTTACTCCGTGATAGAATCGGCGCGTGTTCGTACAGGCACTACAATCGGTCCATATAGTCATCTGCGCCCCGGAGCGGATGTGGGGCCAGCGGCGCGGATCGGCAATTTTGTGGAAGTGAAGGCCGCGCGGCTAAGGCGTGGAGTGAAGGCTGGCCACCTTACCTATCTCGGTGATTCCGACGTAGGAGAAAATGTGAACATTGGCGCGGGGACGATTACATGCAACTACGATGGAAAAGCAAAACACCGCACCGTCATTAAAGACGGAGCCTTCATCGGAAGCAATACGTCGATTGTCGCTCCGGTTACAATCGGGGAAAGAGCGATCATAGGCGCTGGATCTACTATTACCGAAGATGTTCCGTCCGAAGCCCTTGCGATAGGACGCGCCCGACAGGTGAACAAACGGAAGAAGGAGGAAGTGGAATGACCGGAAGGAAACTCAAGTTGATTAGCGGGAATGCCAACAAGGAATTGGCCAATGAAATTGCTGGCGCATTGGGCGTAGAGCTATGCCCTACCGCGGTCGACCGGTTCATTGATGGGGAAATCCGAGTACGCATCCGTGAGACGGTTCGCGGGGCGGATGTTTTTGTGATTCAACCGACGTGTCCGCCGGTGAACGAGAATCTGATGGAGCTTCTTATTATTATTGATGCCCTGCGTCGCGCTTCCGCGCGCAAGGTAATCGCGGTCATTCCTTACTATGGGTATGCGCGCCAGGATAGGAAACATACAGGGCGTGTCCCGATCACAGCACGTCTTGTCGCTAATCTGATCGAAACCGCTGGCGCGGACCGTGTTCTCACTATAGACCTTCACGTTGGGCAGATTCAGGGTTTCTTCAACATCCCGGTTGATAATTTGCGAGCCGACCCGGTGTTTATGGGACGCCTTCGTAAAGTGTCTGAAGGCGTCAACAGCACGGTGATCGTTCCCCCAGATGTTGGAGCAACAGCTCGCGCCCGTCTACTTGCCGAGCAGCTTGACTTTCCGCTTGCAGTGCTGGAGAAGCGGCGGGATCCCGAAGGAACGGATACCAAGGTGGTGAATGTCATCGGAGATGTTAGTGGACACCGGGTGGTTCTTGTGGATGACATCGTTGCTTCGGGCTTCACCTTGATCAGAGCCACTCAGGCTCTACTAGAGCGTGGAGCAACAGAGGTTCGCGCCTGCTGTACGCACGGGGTGTTCTCAGGTGACGCGCTTGAGCGACTAGAGGCCTCTCCCTTGAAAATGATTGCCGTAACTAATACCATTTTTGATCAACAAGCGACAAAGAGTAATAAGGTCGAGTATATCTCAGTGGGAAAGCCACTGGCGCAGACGATAAAGCGTATTTATGACAACAGATCGGTGAGCCATCTCTTCCCGCACTACTAATCTGGGAGCGAACATGCATACATTGAAAGCAACGTTACGTTTAAAGGGAAAGGCGGGCTACTTGCGCAGACAAGGCTGGATTCCCGCGGTAGTCTACGGCCCCACTGTTGAAAACACCCCGCTGGTCATCGATCGTAAGGATCTTCAACACCTGTTTTCGCAGATTACGCGTAGTTCACGTTTCAATCTATCGATCAAGGATCACAGTAAAGGGGAGAAACTGGATGTATTTGTGAAGTCGATTCAGTACGACTCAATTACGGATCAGCCAATTCATGTCGATTTTTATCACCCCGACATTGGAAGTCCGCTTAACTTGTATGTTCCAATAAAGATCGTTGGCGAAGCTTCAGGAATCAAAGAAGGCGGTATGCTAAACGTCTTGTTTCGGGGCGTGCAAGTACGCGGGCTGCCTAATGACATCCCTCACTTGATAACCATCGATGTGAGTGACCTTGAAATAGGGGATGTAGTTCGCGTACGTGATATTGATTTTGGGAATGTAGAACCGTCTATAGCCCAAGAGCGAGCCCTGGTTATCGTAATGGCTCCACGACGATTAGAGGAAGAGGCTGTAGTAGAGGCTGAAGAAGAGGGCGAGGAACTAGCCGGAGAAGAGACAGATGAGACAAAGGCTGCCGAGGGAGAAGAGGAACCCCCCACCGAAGGGGAATAATTGAAGGCTGTATTCGGACTGGGAAACCCTGGGCTCAAGTACGTTCTGACTCGCCATAACGTAGGTTTTCAGGTAATTGGACTTTATCGAAAGATCAACCCAGCCAGATCCCGCGCGGTACGTACCTGTCTTTCCCTGGTTTACCGCACAGAAGACTTGCTCCTTGTGAAACCAATGACCCACATGAATGCAAGCGGAGATGGGGTCAAGGCTGTACTGGAGCGATTTCAGATTGACTACGCGGACGCGCTGATCGTTTACGATGATCTGGATCTTCCACTGGGCAAGATGAGAATCCTTCCCAAGGGAGGAGCGGGCACACACAAAGGAATGACATCTATCGTTGCCCGCCTGGAAAGCGAGGAAATCCCTAGAATACGAATTGGAATCGGTGGCCTCAGTTGGCCGCCAGACACGATAGACTACGTTCTAGGAAGATTCACCCCTGATGAATGGAAGCAGTTGTTGCCCACGTTGCGACAAGCCGTAGAAGCCATCGATACATTCCGTCTGTCTGATATCAGCACCGTGATGAACAAGTTCAACGAAAAACGGTGAAAGACAGAGGAGCCAGGACTGAACACTGATAACTGATAACCGCCTTTCTTTCTGATAACTGTTCACTACTTGCCACAAACTACATACCGTGTTCCTAATTTTCCGACGTTACGAACCGACAACTTTTCTTGCGTTCGTACGGCTCTTGCGGGAGACATGAGTTGAAGCGCGCGAGGCCAGAGTTATAATTGGAATCAGTGAACCACAATAATATTTTGCTTGGAGATGTCTATGTACGATAGATTTTCACGAGAAGCGATGGAGATAATAGCGATCTCCCAAGACGAGGCAGAGGGATGGCGACACAGCTATGTAGGCACTGAGCACCTTCTGCTCGCTTTTCTGAGGACCAAAGCTAGTGATGTATACCGTTTCCTTGGCTCGAATGGAGTGGACTACGACAAAATTGCGGCCATTCTGGCACAGGAGAAAGGCCGTGGCAAGGTAGAGATTTCAGCTGAGGATCTTGAGCCAACCCCTCGACTGAAACGAGTGATGAAGATCAGTTTCGATGAGGCGCGGCGCGGAGGATCCAACACAATCCGTCCCGAGCACCTACTGATGGGAATGCTACATGAAGGAGAAGGTACTGGGGCAGCACTTCTCAGTCAGGTGGGGATCGATCTTGCCAAGACACGCGCCTACTTTGTTCCTTCCGCGGGAATCGGCATGGCGATCCGCTCTTCTCGCCGCAAGCCACGTAAAGGGGATCTTTCAGAGTTTGGCCGCAACCTGGTGGAAGAGGCGGCGGCCGGCCACCTCGATCCAGTAATTGGAAGAGATGGAGAGATTTCCCGCATTATTCAAACCCTCACCCGGCGTAAGAAGAATAATCCTGCGTTGATCGGGGAATCCGGCGTTGGCAAGACCGCTATCGTTGAAGGATTGGCGCAACGGATCGCGGCCGGGGATGTCCCTTCGATGTTGCATTCTAAGGAGATTATGGAGCTGGACATGGCATCGATTGTTGCCGGAACGAAGTACCGCGGTGAGTTTGAGCAACGGCTGAAGTCCTTGATTAACCAAGTAATGGAATCGGATAACATCATTCTGTTCTTCGACGAGATGCAAACACTCGTCGGCGCCGGTGGCGCGGAAGGAGCAATCGATGCTTCTTCCATCCTGAAGCCCCCGCTTGCCTCCGGGGCGATCCAGTGTATTGGAACAGCCACTTCCGACGAATACCGTCGATCGATTGAGAAGGATCCTGCGCTAAAACGGCGCTTCAAGACAATAATGGTCGAGGCGCCTGGAATAGACGAAACCATTAGGATTTTAGAGGGACTTCGACCACACTATGAGAAGCACCATGGGGTCAAGATTACCGATGAGGCTCTGCGGCAAGCCGCTCGTCTTTCGGATCGTTATGTTACCGATCAGTTTCTGCCGGATAAGGCGATAGATCTGCTGGATGAGACCTCGGCCAAGATCAAACTACAGGGTTCGATGCTCCCTCGCGAAGTGCGCGAACTGGTAGACAAAATGGATGAGCTGGATGAGCAAGAGAGCAAGGCTGTTTCTTTGCAGGATTACGAGACTGCGGCAGGGTTGCGTGATCGTAGGGAAGAGCTTGCCGATGAGATTGAGAAAGTAAGCGAGAGTACAGGTAAGGCGACTAACCTAGAGGTAACGGGACGTGATGTTGCCCAAGTGATCGCTCTGTGGACTGGCGTTCCTGTTGGGCATATGCAAGAAGAGGAAATGGCTAGACTGGTAAGAATGGAGGAGAAGATCCACCAGAGGTTGATCGGCCAAGATGAGGCGGTAAGGGCTATTTCTCGCTCTATCCGTCGAGCGTATGCCGGAGTGAAAAACCCGCGTCGGCCAGTTGGCTCATTCATGTTTCTTGGTCCAACCGGAGTGGGAAAAACCGAGCTATCTAAGACCTTAGCCCAGTTCCTGTTTGGCGATGAAGACGCGCTGATCCGCGTTGATATGTCTGAGTACATGGAGCGGTTTTCCGTTTCTCGTCTTACTGGCGCTCCTCCAGGGTACGTTGGCTACGAAGAGGCTGGAGAGCTCACGGAAAAGGTCAGGCGCCGGCCGTATTCAGTAATACTCTTTGACGAAATTGAGAAAGCACACCGAGATGTCTTCAATATTCTCTTACAAGTAATGGAAGACGGAATACTTACCGACTCTCAAGGCCGACGTGTCGATTTTCGTAACGCGGTTCTCATTATGACTTCCAATGTGGGAAGCGAGATGATTGCCAACCGTGGCACACTTGGGTTTAGCGACCAGGAAATCGATTCTGAGGAATCCTACCAGGGCATGAAAGACCGCGTGACTGGTGAGGTCCACAAGGTATTTCGCCCGGAGTTCTTGAACAGACTGGATGATCTCATCGTTTTCCACCAGTTGACGCGTAAACAAGTGCGACAGATTGCTGAATTGATGTTAAGCGAGCTCAAAAAGAGATTGGAAGAAGAGCACAGCATTAGCCTTACTTTAGATAAGAAAGCCAACGACCTTCTGGTTGAGCGAGGATACGATCCTGATTATGGCGCGCGGCCAATGCGGCGCGCGATCGAGCGCATGATTGAGAACCGGATTTCCGAACTGATCCTAGAAGGGACATTCAGCGATGGTTCCGCAATCAAAGTCTCGGTGGATGGAGAGGAGATGAGCTTTACGCGAGGGAAGTAGAATGGCTTACTCCTGTGGCAGCTGTGGATATCGGTCAATCAAATGGTTGGGTCGTTGCCCAAGCTGCGGAGAATGGGATTCCTTTGCTGCGCAAGAAGCAAACACAAAGGCCGAGAAAGATTCTGCTTCCTCCTGGATCGGGGAAACACTGTGCCCGATCAACGAGATCGATCTTGGGGAGATAAAGCGGCTCAAGTCGGGAATCGGAGAGATCGATCGTATCTTAGGTGGAGGACTGATCCCTGGCTCGGTGATCCTGTTTGGCGGAGAGCCGGGAATTGGCAAGTCTACTCTGCTGTTACAGCTAGCACAATCAGTGGCGCGAGAGAACGGGAACGTGCTTTACATCTCTGGAGAGGAGTCTGCCGCGCAGATCAAGCTACGAGCAGACCGCCTCGGAGTTGAAGACAAGCACCTCTATGTGTTATCCGAACAGTCACTTTCCCGCATTATCGCATCGATCAAACAGGTGGACCCTTGCGTTCTGATTGTTGATTCGATACAAGCGACCGTCTCTGATGGCACCCTTGGTGAGGCGGGAAGCGTGCGGCAGCTACGTGAAACAAGCGCCAAGCTAACGCGCATCACGAAGTCACGCAAGATGACGACTTTTCTTGTTGGACATATCACTAAGGAAGGCACGTTTGCCGGGCCAAAAACAGTGGAACACCTGGTTGATGTCGCAATCTATCTAGAGGGACATCGTGGAGAGGATACGCGTATCCTACGCTCGGTGAAGAACCGCTTTGGCAGGACAAACGAGGTCGCTGTTTTTCAGATGAGGACGGATGGCTTGAAGGAGATAACAAATCCATCACGGTTCTTCTTGGAAGAACAACAGCGAGAACCCGGCGCTGGTACGGTTATCGTTCCCATACTAGAGGGAACACGACCGATTCTAGTGGAGCTGCAAGCGCTTGTTTCTCCAACCGGTGGATACAGGGCTCCGCAACGCCGCTCAAGTGGGCTGGACTACAATCGTGTGGCGGTGCTTCTTGCTGTAATCGAGCGTCGATTGGGGATTCATACGAGTGACGCGGATGTCTATCTAAGCATCGCCGGTGGATTGGAAACCCGCGAAAGAGCCACTGATCTTGGGATAGTCGCGGCGGTTGTCTCTAGTTTGCGTAACCGTCCAGTGACTGGTCGTACCGTCATCGTTGGCGAGGTTGGCCTATCTGGCGAGCTACGCCGGGTGAAGAACCTGCGCGAACGAATCACCGAGGCGGAGAAGCTTGGGTACAAACGCGTGATTGTCCCTGCTGTGCCCAAGCCACCGACGCGAAAAAGGATCGACGTTGTCCCCACCCAAACGGTTGAACAAGCCATGGATACGTTGATGTTGCGGTAAATGGTAAATGGTGGGTAGTGGGTGGTAGGTAGTGAGTGGTTAAGGAAACAAGGTGTGTGTCCGCGAATAACAAAGGTCTTGGGTCTGTAGCGTCGGGTCTTGCGCCCGACGTTAAAGGCAACTACACAAGCTTTCAGTGATCAGTTGTCAGTCGTCAATTTGTGATTCCCGCCTCTTTATCTTTTACTGTTTTTCGACTATCGATTCTAGACTGTGGGCTCTCACCTTTCCCATTCAACCAATCAACTATTTAACTCGCCTTTTCTCGGCTCCCGGCTATGCTTTCAACTCAACGAACTCAACGAACTCAACGGACTCAATGAACTCAACGAACCCTATGAACTCTACAGACTCAACGAACCCACTCAACTACTTCACTGGTTGTGGAGGAACTGCAATAGCGCTTCGAGAATTGCATCCGCTATCTTGCTTTGATAAGAAAGACTGCGAAGGAGCCTGGCCTCCTCTTGATTGGTAAGAAAACCTACTTCAACCAAAGCTGCTGGCATCTGTGCTCGGCGGATGAATAAGGGGGCGAATTTCACGCCACGATCTCTAGCCCCAGTTTTG
>JAUWOJ010000003.1 GCA_030612175.1 Candidatus Bipolaricaulota bacterium
ATCTGTGCTCTGAGGTTGACAAGAAAAGGAACAGTTGTTAGTCTGTGCTCAAGCGAGGGTGGCGGAATTGGCAGACGCGCTAGCCTTAGGAGCTAGTGCCCTTCCGGGCATGCGGGTTCGAGTCCCGCCCTTCGCATTTGCGTGATGCACGATCGCCCGTTATACTGTGGATTGTACTGCGGGAATAGCTCAGCGGTAGAGCACTGCCTTGCCAAGGCAGGGGTCGCGGGTTCAAATCCCGTTTCCCGCTTGTTGCGAGATCTAGATGAACGTCGGGCCGGGGTGGCGGAATTGGCAGACGCAAGGGACTTAAAATCCCTTGAGGTTAACCTCGTGCGGGTTCGAGTCCCGCTCCCGGCACAAGATATCGCGGGGTGGAGCAATCAGGGAGCTCGTCGGGCTCATAACCCGGAGGTTGTCGGTTCGAATCCGACCCCCGCAACCAGACGGCGGCGTAGCTCAAGCGGTTGAGAGCGCTCGGCTCATATCCGAGAGGTTCGGGGTTCGAGTCCCTGCGCCGCTATTGATCGTAGCTAAGGGGGCGTAGCTCTAACCGGGAGAGCGCTGCGTTCGCATCGCAGAGGTTGGCGGTTCGAATCCGCTCGCCTCCATAAGCCAAATTTGCCTACAATCCTATTATTGGAGAGCCGGGAAGGCGCGAGAAAACCAGGAATGGATTTCGTGCTTGAGATCTTCCTCCTTTCTTGGCTTCCTCATGGCAGGATCCTAGGAGAGCTCAAGCTTGAGTCACTCAACCGGTACGATAAGCAGACATAACATGCGAGACTAGCATTTGATGTGCCATAGCAGGAAGCCGGCAAGTGAAGACAACAGGCTGACAACAGTAAGAACACAAACAGTTTTCCTTGTTCCCAAACGTGCCGCTAAGCGATGATGAATATGTTGTCTATCTCCCGCAAAGATTGATCTACCACAAGAGAGCCGCCGGGCTATGGCAAACAAAATATCACTTATCGGAACACAGGCAAGCAACAAGGCTGGAATAATTGCCCAACCAATCGCCTCTGTGCTCTTCCGAAGAACAAGAAGAGATGCCACAGCAAATAGGTACCCAAGTAATTCGGCGCCGGTATCCCCCAGAAGCAAGCGGGCAGGATAGCGATTAAGCGGATAGAAACCAATAAGCGAACATAACACAGTAAGGCTAAGCCCCATTCCCACATAATTTGTCATTTGCCAGGAGAGAAGAAACATAACGACAAATGGGGGCAAGAGGATGCTTGTTACCAATCCATCTAATCCGTCAACCAAGTTGATCGCGTTTGTCAATCCTAGAACATAGAAGAACGGGATGATATACCAAGCCATTTCAAGGTTGATAGACAATCCAAATAGGCTTAGACCGGCAACGGGCAAGCTAACCGCGGCAAGCGTGGCCGCCACACCCTGTCCTAGCAGCTTCTGCCAAGGGGAAAGATCGATCAGGTCATCGACCAATCCAACGAAGAAAACAACCCCTGCTCCAAGAAGGAAGAAGTAATTAAGGCCTGGAGACATGAAGATCCCACCAGCAAGAATGCCAAAGAGAACTGCTGGGCCACCAATTGGCCGGCCATCCACCCTGTCACGCAATACCCAGTAACGCTTGGTATAGTAAAGCAGGGAAGCACTCACTAGCGTTACAACAAACGACAAAACCGCTGACATGAATAACGTGTAACTCATGGTTTCAAAGTGTAGATACATGACAGATAAGGTACAAGCTCCGTTGCGCTAGCTGCCGTACTGTAGTACTCTTCTTCCCATGGCAACAAAGGTAGCAGATAAGGAAGAGACCCGCCGCGCAATCTCTTCTCTACTCCTTGTTCATCCCGGAATAAACCGTACGGAGAAGGGCCGAGAGATGGCTGCGCCACTTATCAGCAACGACCCCAAGGAACAAGAGCTTGTTGCCCGTGGAATCCATCCAGATCTGATTGAACTCGCGTCTCTCCCCGGGAAGGACAGAGTGGGGATCGCTCAGGTGCGAGACGCAATCAGACAAGGACAGTTCTCTCCCCTCCAAGGACAAAGAAAAGTATGCTTGATCTCATACGCGGAAACGCTGACTATCGAAGCGGCGAACGCGCTCCTCAAGATCTTGGAAGAACCTCCGAAAAGCCTTGTCTTCTTACTGCTAGCAGAGAACGCCACAGATATCTTGCCTACAGTCCTCTCGCGTAGTTCTGTAACGCGACTCGTTCCACCTTCGGAAGAACTCCGCTTGGCTCGCTTAACAAACGCTGGATACAGCGAGCAAGATGCCTACTACCTGCTTACAGTATTTAAAGGTAAGCGGGAAATACCTGGTTCGTTTGTTAAGAAATGTCAAGATATCGCCGCGTTGCGCGAACAGGAGGAGCATCGCGCTTCCTCCTCTACAGCGCACTCCCTCATTGAAATGCTCACTTCTGAGGACCCGCTTTCTCGATACGAGGGAACTCTTACCTTTCTCAAGCTACTAAGCCAGAGCAAAGGAGCGCTCGTAGTACTGGGAGCGAGGAAACTGGCGCAAACAGGACGCAAGCAAGCAGAGATCTTTCTGCAGGAAATGCTTTACATATCCCAAGATCTTCTATATGCGCGACTTTCTGTCCCCTCCCCACGTTTCGATGAAAGAATTCGTTTACTGGCCAATAATATGCCAGTAAAGGAAGTGTTGCGGTTTTCGAAATCCGTAGTAAACGCATTACGCTCGATAAAGGTATACAGCCCGCTAGAGACAGTGCTGTTTTCAGTTCTTCTTGCTGCTGGAGAGTTAGCCAATGAGTGAGCAGAAGGCTGTCCTCGTACAAGTATTCAATTTCTTGCATGACAGCGCGTATTTCTACACCTCCCACCTATCGCTCTCTCCTGGAACCAGATGTGTGGTTGAACATGAAGGCCTACATCTAGGAGTTGTACAAAACGTACTCACTCCTGCTGGAGAAATCAGCGAGCATTTTGAACGGGTAGTGCGAGAGGCTACACCGGCAGATCTAGACGCGTTCTCCCGTAACCTAGAAGACACAAGAGACATCCTTTCTACAACAAGGGAGACAGTAGCTCGTCAGAAGCTCCATATGCACCTTGCTGCGGCGGAGTACACGCTCGATCGCTCACGGCTACGTATTTACTTCACGGCTCCGTACCGAATAGACTTTCGAACCCTGGTAAGAGAACTGACAAGGACATACAAGGCAACTATCGAGCTGCGTCAGATGGGAACCCGTGATGAAGCAAGGATAAAAGGAGGAATTGGGCGATGTGGGCGAATCATCTGTTGCCGTCAGTTTCTGCATGAAGCTCAGCCGGTTCCTATGGAGCTAGCCTACGATCAGGAATTATTTGTTCCGCCAGAACGAATAACTGGCATATGCGGACGGTTGATGTGCTGTCTTGCCTTCGAGCACGATCTGTACAAACAGGAACTTGAAAAACAGCCAGGCCTAGGAACATGGGTATCCTACAAAGGAAAGAAGGGGAAGGTAATCTCACACAACATATTCCGACACACAATAACTATCCTCGTGCGGGACGAGGAGCGACTAGAAGTAGATGTAGACGCGGTAGAGCGCCCTACTAAAACGCAAAAGCCATAGGCAATGCCCCAAACTTTCTAAGCCCGCCGAGATCGTTCCCAAACGCAAACCTCGACCGTGCTTCCATCCTTACCACAAGCACGCGCCCATTTCACCTAGCTCTCGATTAGCAAAGATCCCTCCTGCTCATTCCCCTCTTTCAATCCGGGCTCCTATCAGGGCTAGCTTTTGTTCAATTGACGCATACCCACGATCAATGTGCTCGGGATAGTAAATCACTGTTTCCCCTTCCGCGGCAAGCCCAGCCAAAATGAGGGCTCCACCGGCACGGATGTCTGGCGCGGGTACCTTTGCTCCTACAAGTGTATTTACTCCCGCAATAATGGCTTTTCTGCCGGTTACCTTGATTCGTCCACCCATACGATTAAGTGAATGAGTGTAAGCGAGTCGGCTCTCAAAAACCTGTTCTTCGACCAAGCTCTCCCCTTTTCCCAAGCAGAGAAGAGCAACAAGCGGAGGCTGTAAGTCAGTGGGAAACCCTGGGTAGGGTGCGGTTACTATGTGTCCAGGCTCAGCCCTCTGCTCAGCCAGCAAACGAATCGTCTCGCTTGATTCAGTGATACTCATTCCCGCTTTTCTCAGCACTTCAATAACAGAGCGGAGATGTTCAGGTTCTACCCCCGTGACCTGCACTTCTCCGCCGGTGATTGCTCCAGCGAGCAAGTAGGTTCCTGCCTCTAGTCGATCTGGAATAATAGTGTGTTCAGCGCCATGAAGATGCTCGCTCCCGTTTATCCTGATCGACATTCTCTCAACAACAATATGTGCTCCCATCTTGCGCAGCAAACTGATCAAATCGCCTATTTCTGGCTCTTTGGAAGGATTAGTGATCTGCGTCTCTCCTCTGATCAGCGCTGCCGTCATAAGCAGGTGTTCGGTTGCTCCCACGGAAGGATGCGAAAACGAAATCCGTGCTCCGTGTAGCTTTTCTGCTCTGACAACAACACGATCAGGGAATTCCTCTATCCGTGCCCCCATTGCGCGAAGCCCTTCTAGGTGAAGATCAACCGGGCGTCGCCCAATCGTACAACCACCGGGTAGAGGAACAATGGCATGACCCAAACGAGCGGCGAGCGGCCCGAGAATAAGAAAAGAAGCCCTCATCTGCTGCACATACCGGGGCTCTGCTTCACTTCTCAGTGCTCCGCCACAACTAATTTCTACAGTGTCACCATCATACGTGATCTTCTTTCCCAACGAACTTATGGTAGATAGAATTGTGTCTACGTCACGTAGATGTGGAATACGATGAAGCCTGACTGGTTCATCGGTCAATAAAGGGGCCACACACATGGGAAGGGCAGCGTTTTTCGCTCCCTCGATAGCAACTTGTCCTTCAAGCCGCCTTCCACCTCTAATCAACAGGTGGTCCATATATTCTTTACGAAAGGAAGCGCAACGGATCTACCGGAAACTCATGATTACGTATTTCAAAGTGCAGATGAGGTCCACTAGAGATACCAGTGTTCCCAGACTCAGCAATCGGCTGCCCTGCCTCTACAAACTGCCCCTTATAGATCAGTGCTTCCGACAAATGTCCATAAAACGTATAGTATCCGTCTGAGTGTTCAAGAACAACAAGTGTTCCATAACCACTATCTTCTCCGACAAAGTACACTTTCCCCGGCGCTGCTGCATAGATAGTGGTCCCAGAAGCCACATCAATGTCGATTCCATTATGATGATGGTAGTTCCCAAGTACTGGATGAATCCGCCAGCCAAATGGAGAGACAACTGGTCCAAAAAGTGGCCAAATAAAGCGCACTTCCTCACCTTGAGAGAAATGGATAACATTTGCCCAAGGGAAAGAGCGGGGATGCGAGATTATAATTTCTTCGCCGGCATATATCGTGCTTGGGTCAGTAATCCAGTTAGCTTCCACGATCTCATCTATGGTGGCGCCGTACGTAAGAGCAATGTCTGTTAGGGTCTGACCGCTTTTGATAGAATGAAGGATTCCTTCTCGTGGAACGCGCAGAAGTTCCCCTTCTCTTATTCCCCCAGAAGAGAAGATACGATTACTCGCCATTATCGCCTCAATCGTCACCCCAAGGCGTGAGGCGATATCACCTAACTGTTCCCCTACAGCAACCACGTGGTTGAGGACAAGATCCGCAGGCTGCTCTTCTTCAGCGGGTTCCTCAATACGCGGAGTTTCTCCCTCCTCAACCGCACTTGTTTCTTCTGTGCCCTCACTGGCTGTCGGCTCTCCCACTTCTGGCAGCACTGTACTCGATGACTGCTGCATTACGCCTTCTTCAGACTGCTCGCCAACTGATTCCTTCTGTGGAACAGACCCTCCCGAGCGCATCAGCAAAGGGAACAAGATTATTCCTACCAAGATGACAGCAACAAGCAAAATACGATCTCTACGAATCGGTCTCTTATCAGTCACTATTCATCAACTCAAGGAACTGCTCGTTGTCCTTGGTCGCCTCCATCTTACTCTTGACCACCTCTAATGCCTTCTGCACATCATTTAAGCCACCCATCATTTTACGCAGAATCCATACTCGATTCAATACCTTGCTCGATAAGAGTAGCTCTTCTTTGCGAGTCCCGCTTTGCTCAACATCGATTGCCGGATAGATACGCTTGTTTGACAGCGTTCTATCAAGGATCAGCTCCATGTTGCCTGTTCCCTTGAATTCTTCAAAAACGACTTGGTCAAGTTTGCTGCCCGTATCGACAAGGGCTGTAGCAATAATCGTAAGGCTTCCTCCCTCCTCGATATTGCGAGCAGCCCCGAAGAATTCCTTGGGTTTATACAGAGCTGTTGGGTCCATCCCTCCAGAAAGCAGCTTGCCCGATGGAGCTACGGATAGATTGTAAGCACGAGCCAACCGCGTGACCGAGTCCATTAAGATTACCACATCAAACCCTACTTCAACCAACCTTTTCGCCCGATCGGTAACAAGTTCGGCAATTCTCGTGTGATGGCGCGGTTGCTGGTCAAAAGTCGCCGCAACTACGTCTCCCCCAAGGATCGACCGACGGAAATCGGTAACCTCCTCTGGTCGTTCATCAACCAACAACACGAAAAGCTTGACGTCGGGGTAATTCGCAAGAATCCCATTGGCAATCTTCTTAAGCAAAGTGGTCTTTCCCGCTTTGGGTGGAGAAACAATCAGCCCACGCTGTCCCTTTCCAATCGGACAGAATAGGTCTATGATCCTTGTCGAAATATCCCCGGGGTCATGTTCTAATTGTAAGTGCTCTTCTGGGTGCAGTGGGGTAAGTTCATGGAATTCCGGCCGGGCAAGAGCTCTTTCCGGGTCTCCGTAATTCACCTCTTTCACCTTAAGCAAAGCAAAGTAACGCTCATCATTCTTCGGTACACGAATATCGCCACCCACCAAATCTCCATTTCTTAATCCGAAGCGCTTGATCTGCGAAGGAGATACATAAATATCCGTCCGTTCCGGCAGACAATTCCCGCTACGTAGAAAACCGTAACCATCCGGAAGGATCTCAAGTACCCCCTGCGCAAAATGCAACTCGCCCACCTTAGAAAAGTTCTCCATTATTCCGTGCAACAAATCCTCTTTCTTCAGATGCTGCGCATTGTGTATCTTCAATTCGTCACCAATCTCACGCAGCAACCTGATATCTTTAGCTCGTAACTCTGTTAGTTCCACGACTTATCACCTCAAAAAAATAACCTCTCTACTACTGATCAGATAAACGCTGACCAGATATGTAGCAAGTATTAGAATACCGCTGGCTCCAATTCCAACTATGCGGCGCCGGGAGCGGCAACTTATGGCCACAATTGTGATTACTGCGAGGAGAATCCCTGCCATAGCGATAAGCAGCTGGTCTTTCCCTCCCCCTCCCAAATGGGACAAGATCGCGCCGCGACGGAAAGCAATATCAGCCAGAAAAATCGTCAGAATATTGAACATGTTCGATCCAAGCAGATTACCCATAATCATGTCATAGGCGCCAATTCTGAACGCTCCGATCGATGTAGCCAATTCCGGCAGAGAAGTAACAACTGCTACTAG
The DNA here is from genome assembly GCA_030612175.1 of Candidatus Bipolaricaulota bacterium. Lineage (GTDB taxonomy): Bacteria > Bipolaricaulota > Bipolaricaulia > UBA7950 > UBA9294 > JAUVYF01. Next base: position 7,589 of record JAUWOJ010000003.1, read on the forward strand.
GATTGCCCCCATGAATGGTCCTGAAAATCCGAACTCTAGCGAGATTGCCTTACTCGCATGGATCAAGAACACACCTGCAATGATAATCACTATGGCGCAAAAAACAAATCCGCTCACCGCCCGAGCAAGACTCATTGCCCTTTCTCTGTTCTCGCCCACTTCTCCTTGGCCCTTTTCAATCCGGTAAAGAACAACTATCCCCAGTACGTAGACGAGAGCGATAATAAGACTGATCGGACTTATCCGGTAAATGGGTGTTGGCTTGATTGCTATACCAAGAATGACAAGCACTGAAAGAAGAACGACAATCCCTCCGCTTACCGCGTGGTAGGAGCGAACTTTGGAAAGAAAAGGACCTTTAGTAAACAGAAGAATATCCACAACACCGATTATCGCCAGGTTGAACAGATTACTTCCAAGGGCGTTCCCAACAGCAATATTGGGGACGTTGATTACTCCCCCAGTAACAGTAGTAGTAAGTTCAGGAATAGAGGTAATCGTGGCAAGAAACAGTAGCCCAATCCATCCTTGTCCAAGACCGCTGGCTTTGCTGAGTCCTTCACCAAAAGACGCAAGCTTGCTCCCCGCAAGGATTATTACAATGGAAGAGAGAGAGAAAGTAATCCAAGAAACGGTCATTAGATCAAATCCTTATGCTATTCCAGGTTTTGTTCTATTTTGCTCACGCGATTCTTGTGCCTTCCGCCATCAAACGGTGTTGAAAGCCACATTCGCGCAATTCCTTCTGCCACTCCAACGCCAACTACCCTCGCCCCCAAACATAGAATGTTCGCGTCGTTATGGCGTCTGCTCATCTCAGCCGAATAGATATCATTGCATGTTGCTGCCCGAACCCCGGAGAATCTCCCTGCAGCCATAGCCATTCCAATACCGGTCCCACAGATGAGTATCCCTCGGTCAGCGTCTAGAGTAATGACTTTGTCAGCAACCTGTTTGGCAACATCTGGATAATCAACAAGCCCCATACAGTCTATTCCAACATCGATGACATTATGCGCACTGAGAACGGAAGAGATTAGGAGGCGCTTCAATTCTACACCAGCATGGTCACAACCAATTGCAATCCTCATACTATATTTTCTTTATGAGCCACTTGATCATATCGCCATACATTTTGAAACGATCAATAACTCCTTTGATAAAGCCGCGCTTTTCTTCCTTCAGAATATGCGTTACTCCGTCAAGCTTTACTTTCTCCTTACGCCACCCTTCTTTCGCCGCAAGTCTCGACAGGGCCATCTCAATTCCATAGCTCATTTCTTCAATATTCTCTCTTGCCCGTTCCCAAAGTGGTCTGGAAAGTACGCGCTGGCCAGACGCGAAAGGGTTGATTTTCTGTGCAATATCAGTATTCATTCGCCCACTACTGAATACACCCACTACCATGTCAATCTCATCATTATGAAAAGTACTTATCAAGGTTTCGATATGCCTCTCCTGCAAGCCAACCAAATCAGCATCCAAGAATAAGAACACATCGTTATGCGCTTGTTTCACTCCCTCATCCAGTGCGGCTGCCTTGCCCCTGTTTTCTGAAAGCGAAACCACCTTCACCTGAAAACAGCGGGCTGCTGCTGCTGTGCCATCCGTTGAGCCATCATCAACAACGATAATTTCATCTACTAGAGGACTGGCAACAACAGGCTTAAGGACAGCAGCAATTCGACAAGCTTCATTATACGCGGGTACTATAACAGATACTTTCATCACCTGAGAGGTTATTACAACTAGCTCTGTGACAGTATTCTAATCCTTTGCGGAAGAAAAATCAATCCCCCGCATTGCCTCACTAAGAATGTACTCCAAACTGTATCGGTGCCTCATCTAAGAAATGTACTCGAAATAGGAGGCTTACTCCGTGGAATAAGAAAGACCTGCCCCGTGGAATAAGAAAGAGGGAGAGGGATTAAAGGTCAACAGCTGCCTTTCCTGAAAGCTGACTACTGAGAACTGTAATGCGTGAAACACAGTCGGCGGTCGGCGGTCGGCAGTCAGGAGTCACACCAAATGCTAGTCAATAGTCGGGAGCCGAGAAAAGGCGAGTTGAATAGTTGATTGGTTTGATTCGTTCAATTGGTTAAGCAAGGAAGGGCGAAAGGCAGTAACCAGTAATGGGTGATGAGTAATGGGTGAAAGGCCAGAAAGTTAGAACTGATAACTGATAACTGAGAACTTCCTTTCCTGAGAACTGTCCACTGAAAACTGACAACTTCTTTTACCCCTATTTTCCCAATCCGCAATTGCCTCTGCTCCTTTGTTTTCACCATGTGTGTGCTTTCCTTTGCGTTCTTTGCGTTTCTGCGAGAGTTATATGCCTTTTCTCTCGCCCGTTCGTTTCACTCACTCAAGACGCCAGGAGCGATGAAGCAGTTAAATAGTTGATTGGTTGAGTTCGTTGAGTTCGTTGAGTTCGTTGCCCCATAGGAATAGGATTCCACGGGGCAAGAGTTCGTTGGGTGAAGCCAGGAACAGCCTTTAACGTCGGACACAGGTTCCGACGCTACGAACGGTCTTACGTATTCTTGTGTAGCGTCGTACTTTACGTGCCCCGTGCAATCCTATTGCACTGGGGTGTGCGACGTTGTGCTTCATCATGAATCATCTACGTAATTCTTGCTCTATTGTCATTAACGTCGGACACAGGTTCCGACGCTACGAACGGTCTTACGTGTTGTTGCAACATTGTCTTTCATGAGGAATGGTCTCGGCGCCCCTGCTCCTCCCCACCTCCGCACCCTAGCAGTCTCTCTGCCTCTTCTTTGTTTGTCCATCGGTTTTCCGAATCCGCATTTTGCGATTCGCAATCCGCAATTGCCTCCGTACCTTTCTTTTCATCCTATTTCTGCTTTCCTTGGCGCTCTTTGCGGCTTTGCGAGAGGCTAAGCTCGTAAGTCTTTCTCTGGGTTATCTTATCTTAACCATGAGGAGCCTGAAATATAGACTAGCGGCAATATTTTCAGTTCAGCCGGGCAGCACATCACAAAACACACGCCTCAAGTTCTGGTAACAAACCTTCTCTACCTGACCGGAGCTGAGACCAGCCGAGAGGAGAAGATCGGGTATCTTTCCGTAGTCAGCAATTCCTTCAAGCCCCTCTGGAAGACTGGCAACTCCATCCAGATCCCCGCCAAGGCCAACGCAGTCTTCACCGCCAACATTGATCGCATGGAGAATATGTCTTGTCACCCAGTCGATCGGCGGACATGGCCAAGTAGCGACATGTGCACGAAATCGGTCAACCTCTTCGGGGGTTCTCTTGCGCGCTAGAACCTCACGCTTGTAGGACTTCAACTTCTCACGGAACACAGGATCAAGAAAATCGGAAGAAAGGTTAATTCCCATCACTCCGCCACGCTCTGCAAGCCTGTGGATCATCGAATCGGTCAAGTTGCGTCTGTCCGGACATAATGCCCGACAATTGGAGTGGCTGGCAATGAACGGACGCTTTGCCGCATTGCATATGTCGTCGAACGCGACATCTGAAAGATGGGATACATCAACCATCACCTTAAGCTGTTCAGCAATCGCAACCAGCTTCTTCCCTTCCTCAGTAAGTGGTGTGTTCCTCCCGAACGTAGTTCCTGTAAAGGGGTTGTCCTTCCATGCAAGAATCAGATCACGCACGCCAAGCTCGTAAAAATAGTGCAAGTTCTCAGCTCTGCCTTCTAGCGGATCTGCTCCCTCTAGTCCGATGAGCGCGGCAATCGGACCGCCATCACACGCACTACGAAGCTCCGAAGCGCTGAGAGCGATCTTCATCCTACCTTCACTTCTTGTAGCCATCTGGGCAACCGTCTGGATCATACCCAGGGCCACTTGCCGCTCTCTGCCGGGGTGCTCCTCACTCAGCACAAAACAGGCAAACACCTGCGCGCAGCTTCCTACTGAAAGCATTCCGGGGAGGGTAACGTGAGCCTTGCCCTCCCCTGTAATAAAGTCTAGATTCCCACTGATGGCTCTCAGCACAGTGTCGCAATGAGCGTCAAAGAACATCACGTGATTATGCCACCTATTGCAAGCACGCGGTTGCCTCTATTTCGACTCTTGCTCCTTTGGGAAGCGCTGCTACCTGAATACATGAGCGGGCCGGAAATGGTTCAGAGAAGAACTCTGCATAAACTTCATTCATCTGTGCAAAATCCGCCATGTCGGTAAGAAAGACGGTTACTTTCACTACATCCGTCATAGCAGCTCCAGCCGCGCTTAGTACAGCCTTCACGTTGTTAAGACTTTGCCGGGTTGCATTAGCGATATCGTCGCTTATTATCTCGCCAGAGAGTGTGGCCGGAAGTTGCCCTGAAGTAAATGCAAATCTGCTTGCTCTTATCCCCTGTGAATATGGACCAATTGCCAGCGGGGCATCATTTGTTACGATAACCTCTTTCATTTCTACCTCTCTCTTAAATCAAGTGAAGTTTCTCTCCACCTTCCTTAAACGCGGCAATCGCTTGATCTAACTGATCCTTCGTATGCTTTGCCGAAAGCTGTACTCGAATCCTTGCCTTACCCCTTGCCACCATGGGGAAAACTATAGGAAGAACATAGATCCCTTTCTCCCAGACGAAATCCGCAAGCTCCCTTGCCGTTCCACTTTCTTTGCACATGATGGGTACAATCGGCGTCTCGCTATTGCCTGTATCAAATCCAAGCTGTTGAGCCGCATTGATGAAGTAGTTTCTATTCTCCCACAACTTAATTAACCATTGCGGTTCGCTTTCAAGTACATCGATTGCGGCGATGCACGCAGCAGCCACTCCCGGAGGTATTGCCCCACTTAACAGCCAGCTCCTAGACTTATTCAGCGCAAACTTCCGCAGAAACTCACTTCCAGTAACATGTCCTCCGACTACCCCAAAAGCCTTGGAGAAAGTCCCCATCTCCGCGTGAATTTGTTTGTGGCTCAGCCCAAAATGGCTTACAATCCCACGCCCCTGCTCTCCAAGCACACCTTCACCATGCGCATCATCCACATACACACCCGCCCCGTGCTCCCGAGCAATGTTCGCAATGTCAGGGAGTGGCGCAAGGTCTCCATCCATGGAGAACACGCCATCGGTAACGATCCACATCTGTCGATATCGAGGATCATGTTCTTCTGCTTCTTTCATCACTCTTGCCAAATCGTCTGCATCCTTATGCCTGTAGACTGCTCTATCCGCATGAGAGAGTCGAATTCCGTCAATGATAGATCCATGGTTTAATTCATCAGAGATAAATAGATCGCCACGGGTAGCCAATTGTGGAATCAGCCCCTCATTAACTGCATAACCAGTCGGGTAAGTCAAAGAAGCCGGTGCCCTTTTAAACCTGGCGAGTCGACTATCCAATTGCTCGTGGACACCCATGTCTCCGGCAATTGAGCGATCGCTTCCGGCGCCAGCGCCGTATTCCTCAGTTGCTTTAATCATGGCATTAACGACCTTGGGGTGGGTTGACAGACCCAAATAGTTGTTTGCCGCAAGCATTATCACTTGCTTGCCATCCATCCTACAATCCGCTCCACTACTGCTCTGAAGTTCCCTCGGTTCCCAAGTTAGCTTCTCGCTCAGCAAACGCTCATACTCTTCCTTCAAGTACTGTATGGGGTTTCGATCGACGCTCACTTAAATCACCTCTCCTTGGCGAATGAATCTTGCAGCGATTGAACCGTTTGTTCTTACATGCCGGTATTCCTAGCAGCAGAACCACTCTTGGCATCTGCTACTTTCATTCTGTCGCGGTCGAACAATCCCTATTCTATTCAAAGAACGGGCTCATTCCCAGTCACTGCTGTCTACACACGCTTTGTCCATTTCTCTATCTTTTTGTACAATTCATGTTTGGTCTAACAAGAAAAGGAGCGATAAATTGACACAGAACAATACTCTGAAGGTCTTAGTAACGGGCGCAGTCGGCCAAGTTGGATCCGAGCTCACGATGGAACTACGTAGACGATATGGGGATGACAATGTCATCGCCGCCGGACACCGGACAAACCCGGATGACGTCCTGCGCACTAGTGGACCGTTCGAGATTATTGATGTCACCATTCGAGATGAAATCGAACGAGTCATAAAGCGGCATAAGATAAACACGATCTACCACCTAGCTGCAATCCTTTCGGTTGTAGGTGAGGAGAAACCGCAACTTGCCTGGAATGTGAATATCAATGGCTTGCACAACATCCTCGAAACCGCAAGACAACATGATGTGAAGAGAGTCTTTGTCCCCAGTTCAATTGCTGTTTTTGGACCAGAGACGCCCAGAAATAATGCTCCACAGGAGACCACACTGCGCCCAACAACGATCTATGGAGTAACAAAGGTCGCCGGAGAACTCCTAGGCAATTACTACTGCAAGCGGTTTGGCTTAGATGTACGCGGATTGCGTTACCCGGGGATCATCTCTAGCGAGACCCTCCCAGGGGGAGGTACAACGGATTACGCAGTACATATTTTCTACTCAGCCATTAAGGACAGACGGTATACTTGTTTTGTGCGCGAAGACACCGTCCTCCCAATGATATATATGCCTGATTGCATCAAGGCAAGTATCCGGCTGATGGAAGCAGATCTATCCTCACTTAAGCACCACTGCGATTATAACCTGGCGGGGATGAGTTTCTCTGCCAAGCAATTGGCATCTGAGATCAAGAAGTGGATCCCTGATTTTGCCTGTAATTACGAGCCTGATTTCAGGCAGGCGATCGCTGATTCATGGCCGAAAAGAATTGATGATAGTGCTGCGCGCAAGGAATGGGGATGGCCACCCACCTTTGACTTGCCATCTATGACAATAGATATGCTAAAACGCTTACGCTCGCCTAATTAAGAACCAGATTTGCATTAAGACATTGCGGGAAATACGAATGCAGCGTTGGTATCGGAGACTATACGAACATCAACCGAGCTTGTTCAGCACCGTCTCCTTTGCGTGGACCAAGTCTCACCACACGAGTGTACCCGCCTGCTCGGCTCTCATAACGCTCAGCTATCTCATTGAACAACTTATCTACGGTTGATTTGTCCTGCAGCCGGGAAAACGCTATTCGTCGCGCATGCAGATCTCCTCGTCGCCCCAACGTAACAAGACGCTCTGCATATCGCTGCGCCGCCTTCGCTCGTGCTAGTGTTGTATCCACTTTGTCGTACAACACTAGCGCCTTAGCAATGTTTGCCAGGACACTCTGTCTCTGACTTCTTGTCACCATACCAATTTTCTTAACCTTTCGCTTATGCCTCATCTCTTCCCTTGGCCTCATCTCTTCCCTCGGCCTCATCTCCTAGCGCGTAGCCCAACTCCCTTAGACGATCCTCGACTCTTGCCAAGGACTTAGCGCCAAAACCGTGAATATCGAGCAACTCCTGGCGTGGTCGAGAGATAAGCTTGCCCAGAGTAGTGATTTCCGCTTCTTTCAGAAGATTGCAGGAACGTCGATCGATCTCCAGCTCTTCCAGGGAAGCACTCAGAGTATCAATGTCCTCCTCCGCTCCTCCCTTGGCAATGCCAAACGGATGCTCGCCAAAATCGCTGAACAGATCAGAGTATCGACGCAGGATAGATGCCGCTTCAGACAGCGCCTCCTCCGGCTTAATCCCTCCATCTGTTACTATATCAAGGTTCAATTGCTCATATCCGGTACTTCCACCCACCCGTGTCCCTTCAACGGTAAAGTTCACTTGTCTCACAGGGGAAAAGTCTGAATCAATAGGAATTACAGCCAAAGATGCTTCTTCTAACCTGTTCATTTCCGCCGAGCGGTAGCCAAATCCTGACTCTACTTCTAGCTCCATTTCCAGTCTACCTTGCTCGTTCAACGTAGCGATGTGTAACTCGGGGTTGGCAATCTCAACTCCCGGAGGCAGATCAATATCCGCGGCTTTCACTTCACACGGACCTTGTTTTTCAATTGTAAGTCGTTTCAATTCATCGTCATGCAAACGTAAAGAAAGTCCCTTAAGGTTCAGAATAATCTCTAGTACACTCTCTTTAATCCCCTCGATTGTATCATACTCGTGGTACACACTGGCAAGATTTACTCGTACCACAGCAGCTCCTGGAATAGAAGACAGGAGAATTCTTCTAAGTGCATTCCCCAGAGTAGTGCCGTGTCCACGCTCAAGAGGTTGGATAGCAATTCTTCCTTGCGTAGCAGCAAGTTCTTCAACATCTATCCCTTCCGGGAAGACCAATTCATCCATGCAACAACCTCCTAGCGAGAATAAAATTCTACAATCAGGTTCGTAGCAATGGTGTATCCGATTTCCTCCACATTGGGAGGAGCAACCACCTGGCACTCCATTGTCTCTAGATTCTTTTCCATCCAATTGGGGATCTGCCGTTCTTTGTTTGCCTCTACTATGTCTTTTACTCGATCACGCCGCCCTTTCTTAACAGCAATCGTATCACCCTCATTCAGTATTGTGGATGGAATATCCAGACTCCGCCCATTGCGTCCGAAGTGGCCGTGTACGATCAATTGACGTGCCTGTGCGCGCGACGAGGCGAAACCACACCGATAGACAATATTGTCCAGGCGCTTCTCAAGTATGGCAAGCAAAATATCACCCGTTATTCCTTTCTTGCGCTTTGCCTGTTCCATATAGTTACGAAACTGTCGCTCGCCAACTCCATAGATTCGTCGAACCTTTTGCTTTTCCCGCAATTGTACTCTGTACCGGCTCATGCGTGATCGACGTTTTTTTGGTCGCTCGCCCGGCAAGGAAGCATTCCCACTCAGTGCGCAGCTGCGCTTATAACAGCGGTCTCCTTTTAAGAAAAGCTTCTCTCCTTCTCTCCTACACAGCCTACATTTTGGGTTTGTGTATCTACCCATTATTTTCTCCCCTTGATAGTACCCTTACTATGGGAAACCGGCGTGACGTTTCTTACTTCACTAACCCGTATGCCTGAGCCTTTCATGGTTTGAATAACAGCTTGACGGCCTGACCCAGCTCCCTTCATCATCAGAACTGCCGACTGAACACCATATTCCTTCATTTCCCTTACCAATGCCTCTGCGGCTATTCGCGCCGCATATGGGGTTCCTTTACGTGATCCCTTATATCCAACGGTCCCTGCGCTCTTCCAGGTAATCGGGTTTCCTTCAACATCAGTCAACGTGATGATTGTGTTATTATAGCTTGCATGTACGTGAATCTGTGCCCGTTCAAGCTTAATGTTTTTCGCCATCCCTACCTCTTCTTTCCCGCTTTAGCTGCTCGAGGCCCCTTCCACGTTCGCGCATTAGACTGGGTCTGCTGTCCACGAACCGGAAGCCGTCTCTTATGGCGAATCCCGCAATAGCAGTTGATATCCTTTAATCGCTGAATATTCCCAAAGATTCGGCGCCGCAGGTCACCCTCAACAATGTGCTGTTCCACTTCATGACGCAAACTAGCTATCTCTTTCTCCGTTAGATCCTTGGCGTGTATATCTGGTGAAATACCTGCCCGCTCAATTATCTCCGCTGCGAGCGAGCGCCCAACACCAAAAATATACGTAAGCCCAAACTCAATCCGCTTGCTATTGGGTAGATTAACCCCTGCTATTCGCGCCATATATCCCCCTACCCTTGTCTCTGCTTATGCTTAGCATTCTGGCATATAACCATAACTCGCCCATTTCGACGGATCACCTTACACTTAGCACAAATCGGTTTTACCGAGCTTCTGACTTTCATATCGACATTGACGTCGCGGTTAGCTCTCTCGGTACACAATACGTCCCTTTGTCACGTCGTACGGCGAAAACTCAACTGTCACGTGGTCTCCTGTCAAGATGCGTATATAATGCTTCCGCATCCGTCCCGAAATATGGCACAATACAACATGGTTGCTGTTCAGCTTTACCCGAAACATCGAGTTTGGTAGACTTTCAACAACCTCGCCACGTAGACGGATTGCATCTTCCTTTTTTTTATTGTGTACGTTTGCTCGAGCCACTACGTCTTTACACGCCTCCTCGCGTCAGAACTTCAACGCCATTCTTTGTTAACGCTACAGTATGCTCAAAATGAGCTGCTAGCGCGCCATGATCCGTTACAACAGTCCATCTGTCGGCAAGCACCTCAACCGTACCGGGAACGGTCTTGGCCATCGGCTCAAGGGCAAGAACCATTCCAATCTGCAGCCGTGGTCCCTGTCCAGACTCACCGTAATTCAGGATTTGCGGATCTTCATGCAACTCCCGGCCAATCCCATGGCCGGTATATTCTCTAACCACATATAGTCCCGCGTCTTCAATACACGATCCGATTGCATGCGAAACGTCAGCCAAACGATTCCCAATGTTAACCATTCCTATCCCTCGCCACAAGGCCTCTTCGGTCACCTGCATTAGTTTAGCTGCTTTCTCATCAACCTCGCCAATCGGAACGGTAGTAGCCATATCCACATACATTCCACTGCGATAGAGCCCAATATCAATCGACAATATGTCCCCTTTCTTCAATTGTCGCTTCAATGATGGAATCCCGTGTACAATCTCCTCATTAATTGAGGTACAGATTGTTGCGGGAAATCCATACATTCCTCTGAATGCAGGTTCACTCCCAGACTCCCTTATGAGCCTCTCTGCTAACCTATCCAGTTCTCCGGTATTTTGTCCTAGTGAAACCTGTTCACATACTCTATTGAGCACCGAAGCCAGGATAGCCCCGTTCGCACGCAGTATATCAATCTCAGTAGCTGTTTTCAGAACAATCATTTACTAGCAAAGCCATGATCCGCTCAAGTACTTCTTCTGGGGGCAGGTTTCCGTCAATCTCTTGTAGTGTTCCTTGTCTGCGATACAGATCGATCAGCGGCGCAGTTTGCCGAGTATACACATCAAATCGTTTCCTTATTACACCAGGATGATCATCACTGCGCTGTGACAACTCTCCGTCGCACATATCACAGCGCCCATCCACTTGTGGGGGGCTGAATAGCGAATTGCATATTCTTCCACAATCACGGCAGGTGCGACGCGATGAAAGCCGCTTTATTACATCGTCCCGAGAAAGCACTATGTTTATCGCGATATCTACTGGAGTAACTTCTCCAAGAGCCTTGGCCTGAGTAATCGTACGCGGGAAACCATCCAGTATGAATCCATCAGCCTTGCTTATTTCCCCCTCGATCATATCAGTGATAAGCTTGTCCGGCACAAGATCGCCACGATCCATCCACTGCTTGGCTTCCTGCCCTAATTGACTTCCACGGCTCACCTCATCTCGAAGGATATCACCAGTAGAGAGGTGCACGAGGCCTGTTTTAACAGCAATCATCTTAGCCTGCGTCCCTTTTCCCGCTCCAGGAGGACCGAGAAGCACAAGTCTCTTCCGACCCACTAACCTCTCCTCCCTAGGAGCCCACTACCCTTGGTCAAACTCTCATAGTGACGCATCACAAGGTGAGCCTCAATTTGCATGATCGTGTCTATCCCAACCCCCACTACAATCAATAACGATGTACCGCCGATTAGGATACTTTGCATTCCGCTCACAGATGAGAATATATACGGCAATACAGCAATCCCAACCAAGAACACCGCACCGATCAACAGCAACCTGGTAAGCACATCCGATATGTATGTCTCCGTCGCTTTCCCTGGTCGCACTCCTGGGATAAACCCTCCTGAATCACGCACATTCTTCGCTACATCCTTCGGATCGAAAACAATTGAACTGTAAAAATACGTGAAGAAGAAAATCAACAAAACATATATCAATATGTAACCAGGGCTACCATTACGAATATAGGGCTCCAACCAAGCAAGGGCAGGTACCCATTGAGTAACGGTCATTGGCACAGTCAGCATAGCTGACGCAAAAATAATCGGGATTACTCCGCCCTGGTTCACGCGAATCGGCAGATGGGAAGTATGTCCCCCGTAAATACGTCGCCCAACAGTTCGCTTCGAGTACTGGATTCTGATCTTTCGTTGCCCCTGCTGAATCATAGTTACCCCAGCAATCACTGCAATCAACAGCACCACGAACGCCACTCCCCAAAACGGACTCACTGTTCCAGCGCTTATCTCAATGTAAGCGTTATAGAACATGGTGGGAAAACGCGCAAGAATCCCAATCATGATAATCATACTAATGCCATTGCCAATTCCGTTTTCAGTTATCCTTTCCCCAAGCCACATCAAGAAGATAGTCCCGGTGGTCAGTGAAATAATAGAAGTGAGGTAGAACCACAGCCCAGGACTAGCAAGCCCCCAGTTTATGATAAGCATGCTCATTGCCGCACCCTGGACAGTCGCAAGACCAAGCGTTGCCCAACGGGTATACGTAGTAATCTTCCGCCTTCCTTCACGGCCTTGCTGCTGTAACTCCTTTAACTTGGGAATAACAGCTGTAAGAAGGCTGAAAATAATCGACGCGTTGATATACGGAGTAACTCCAAGCGCAAACAAAGAGAATCTCTGCAGCGCTCCACCAGTAAACATATTCAGAAAATCGAATATTCCGCCGCGCTGTGTAGCGAAGAAATCCTTGAGTGATGCCGAATCCACACCAGGCACAGGAATATGCGTTCCCAATCGAAAGACGATTATGGCGCCCAATGTAAACAAAATTCTCTTACGAAGCTCGGGAACTTTAAGTAGATTAGATAGCTTCTCCCACATCGCTATACCACCTTGACCTTTCCCCCAGCTTCTTCAATCTTCTTCTGTGCTGTCTGAGTGAACCGATGAGCATATACAGTAAGAGGCTTAGTGAGTTCTCCTCGGCCAAGGACCTTCAGCCTACTGGTTCTCCCCTTGATAATCCTCAACTCCTGGAGTCGTTCAATTGTCACCTTACTCTTTGCCGGGAATCGCTCTTCTAAGGTGTCGACATTGACACACATGTAGTCAATCCGCCCGTAGTTACTGAATCCTCGCTTGGGAAAACGCATCCACACAGGAGTCTGGCCTCCTTCATAGCCAAGGCGTGTTCCTCCTCCACTACGTGAATTCTGCCCTTTTGTCCCGCGACCGCTTGCATGTCCGCCCCGCCCAGATCCGTAACCACGGCCAACGCGCTTCCGTCGATGCACACTTCCCTTGGTTGGACGCAGGTCCTCAATTCTCATCTCGAACCTCCGCACTCACGGCAACGGGCACACCTCGGAGTCGTTCAATCTCCTGGATACTGCGCAACTGCAACAAGCCATCGACCGCTGCCCGCGCTAAGGTAAGAGGATTAGTTGTCCCCAGGCACTTCGTTAATACGTCCTGTATTCCCACCAATCGGCAGACAGCTCCCACTGTTACCGCGGCAATTATTCCCGTTCCGGGGTAAGCAGGCTTCAAGAGAACCTTCCCTGCTTTGAATTTTCCAATCACTGCATGGGAAATCGTTACGCCAGTCAGACCAACCGTTATTACGTGTTTTTCAGCATCTCTGACCGCCTGCTGAATAGCGCCGGGGATCTCAGTAGTACTTCCCACTCCAACACCTACTCGCCCTTCACGGTCACCAACAACTATGGTCACTCTAAACTTTAGGTTTCGCCCACCTTTTGTGACCTTGCTGACGCGTCTGATATCAATAATCTCATTCTCGAATTCCCTTGTGGTGGTCAAAGCCTTAAGCCTCCCTTGCGGCAGCCATCAGCCACCGCAGCAACTACACCATGATATATATAGCCGCCGCGATCAAAGACTACTGCCTTGATTCCCTTCTCCAGTGTACGCTTGGCAAGAAGTGCCCCCACCTTTTCCGCTCCAGGAATGTTGTTCCTTGCTCCCTCTTTTCGTAATTCTTTCCCGTTAGTTGACGCCGACACAAGTGTCCTTCCGTTTTCATCGTCAATCAGCTGGACGTAGATGTGTCGGAGGCTTTTGCTAACACACAAACGGGGACGCGTACCTGTTCCACTAATCTTTTTCCGAATCCGTTTGTGTCGTTTATCTCGCTCTGCTTTTCGGTTGAATACAGCCATCTTTGTTATCCCTTACCCAACACCACCGGCGCTTCCCAGTTTGCCGGCCTTAAGGTGTACTTCTTCGTTCTTATATCTGACTCCCTTGCCTTTGTATGGTTCCGGTTTGCGAAACGCTCGAATCTTTGCCGCGACTTGCCCTACAAGCTGTTTGTCCGCTCCACGGATACTTATCTCGGTCGGACTAGCAACTTCGATTTCTACTCCCTCAGGAATGGCGTACTCCACCGGCTGGGAATAACCAAGATCAAGGATCAGCTTCTTGCCCTGTAACCGAGCCCGATAACCAAGGCCCTTCACCAGCAGTTCCTTCTCCCATCGCTGCGATACACCGTGAACCATGTTGGCAACAAGACTCCGATACAAGCCATGAAAAGCGCGATATTCCTTTCCCTCGCCCTTTCTCGTAACCATTACCTGATCGTCAGTTACAGCAATCTTCACTCTGTCAGACCTGTACGCTTGTGTAAGCCGACCATGTTTTCCCTCCACCAGCAGAGTTGCGCCCTTTACTCCAACCTTAACACCCTCTGGGATCTGAACCGGGATCTTACCCATCTTAGACATCTCGTATCACCTTACCATATTTCACAAAGAACCTCGCCACCAATGCCGCGTTTTTTCGCCTCATGTCCTGCCATAACGCCCTGTGAAGTGGACAGGATGCATATTCCTAATCCTCCAAGCGTCTGCGGTACTTCACCCGTATTTACGTAAACACGACGGCTGGGCTTACTAACTTGCCTAAGTGCGGTTATTGCCCTTGTGGCCTGACGTCTCTCTCCCGAATACTTTAGATCTATGCGCAACATTGGTGCATGCTCACCATTTTCGACATCAAATCCCTTAATGTATCCTTCTTGCTTGAGAATGCCGACTATCTTCTCCTTCATCTTCGAGTGTGGCACCAAAACCTGGGGATGGAACTTCGCGCTTGCGTTTCGAATACGCGTCAAGATATCAGCAATTGGGTTCTCTATTGTCATCCTGCCTCCTACAAGCTTGCTTTTTTTACTCCAGGGATCTCACCTTTATGAGCAAGCTTTCGAAAGCAGAGCCGACAAATCCCAAAATCGCGGATGTACCCATGAGCGCGCCCACACAAATTACAGCGGCTATAAGCTCTAACTTCATATTTAGGCTTCCTCTTGCTCTTTATTATCAACGCCTTTCTTGCCATCTACCCTCCTAATCTTTGAATGGGAGCCCAAGTCCTTTCAATAAGGCGTAGCCTTCTTGATCATTCCCCGCGTTAGTAACTATCGTAACATCCATTCCCTGCATTGAAACAACTTCTCCGTAAGAGATCTCTGGAAAGCTTAGCTGTTCGCTCAATCCAAGGCTATAGTTTCCACGTCCGTCGAAAGAAGACGCCGAAAGTCCTCGGAAATCTCGTATTCCTGGCAAGACCACATTAAACAGCTTGTTCAAGAACTCATAAGCTCGTTCGCGCCTGAGCGTTACCTTGCTACCAATCGGTTCACCCTTAGTCAGATGAAAATCAGCGATTGACTGCTTAGCCTTAGTTACAACTGGCTTCTGCCCCGTGATCTTCATCAAGTTGCTCACCGCTCCCTCAAGCACCTTGGGGTTGTCCTTGGCCAAGATCCCCATATTCACGACCACTTTCTCCACGCGTGGCGTTTGCATCACATTGCCTAACCCCAGCTCTTCCACCAATCGCGGGATAATCTCTTCTTTGAATCTCTCCTGTAACATTTCTATCTAAACGTCTCCCCGCACTGCTTGCAACGGCGCATCTTCTCACCATTCACTATTTCAAACCCAATTCTGCTTGGAATGCCACACTCCGGGCAAATCGGAATAACATTGGATATGTGAATCGTTCCTTCTCTCTTGATAATCCCCGGCTCACGCAAGTTTTGGGTAGGGCGCTGGTGTTTGGTAATCATGTGCACCTTCTCTACAATAATCCTCTGCCTATCGGGATACACCACTAGTATCTTGCCTTCCTTGCCGCGATCATTCCCGCTTAGGACTTTCACACGATCTCCCTTACGTACTTTTCGCATCACCTGCTCCTCTTTAGAGCACTTCGGGGGCCAACGAGACAATCCGCATCATTTTCTTTTCTCTGAGCTCCCGCGTAACTGGTCCAAACACTCGGGTTCCTACTGGTTCTTGCTGGTCGTTGATAAGCACAATCGCGTTGTCATCAAACCGAATATAAGTTCCGTCCTTTCGTCGATATGCGTTGCGCGTACGTACGATAACACCTCTAACAATCTGCCCCTTTTCTATGTCACTTGTAGGAAGACGTTTGCGCACCGAACCGACTATGATATCACCAATCATGCCCCTTTGCCGGTTCGACGATCCCAAAATACCTATGCACCTAACCTGTTTCGCACCAGAATTATCCGCGACCCTTAATAGTGTCTGCATCTGAATCAAGGTTACGCCTCCACCTTTTCAATAACTTCAAGCAGCCGCCAACGCTTTTTCTGGCTACGGGGACGGCATTCCTCGATCTTCACTAGATCGCCAACTGATGCTAGCTCACGTTCATCATGGGAGTGGAACTTGACATGCTTACGGATGTGTTTGTGATAGCGTGGATGAACATGCCATTCTTCAACCCTCACTACAATGGTTTTCGCCATTCGATCGCTCACTACCCGCCCGATTTTTATCTTCCTCATCTCGTTGCCTCCTGCATTTTCTCACTCTTAATCGTTAGTACTCGTGCTATATCCTTGCGGGTTTTGGCGAGTTCGGCAATGTTATCTAGCTCTCCTGTTACCTTCTGAAAGCGCAGGTTCAACAGCTTGCGCTTAAGCTCCGCCTCTTTTTGCTCTAATTCCTCCACTGTAAGTTCCCGTATCTCAACAGCTTTCATATCTCTCCTCCTAGCACGATCTTCCTCTTCAGTCGCGTAGGAATCGGGAGCTTATGACTGACAAGTTCATGCACTCGCTTTGCGGCTAGTTCATCCACTCCTGCAATCTCGAAAAGGATCCTTCCCGGTTTCACTACAGCTACCCAATGATCCACTGGTCCCTTTCCTTTCCCCATCCGCGCTTCCGCGGGATGCTTCGTTATAGCTTTGTCCGGAAAAATCCTGATCCACACTTTAGAATCCCGGTGTGTCTGACGGCTCATCGTTGTTCGGCAAGCTTCAATTTGTCGTCCAGTAATCCACGCTGGAGCAAGTGCTTGAATACCATAGTCGCCAAATGCAATCTCATTTCCCCTTGTCGCTTTTCCCTTTGTTCGCCCGCGATGCATCTTCCTATGTTTGGTCCGCTTAGGAAATAAGAATGCCATTTCTACTTCACCTTATCCTCTTTGCTTCGCGCGGGTCGGGTGGTCTCCACGAAATACCCAGGCCTTGACCCCTATATGTCCGTACTTGGTTCGTGCTTCAGTAAAACCATAGTCAATGTCCGCTCGGATTGTTTGCAGAGGAACTCGTCCTTTCATCATCATCATTGAGCGAGCAATCTCCGCGCCACCAAGTCGGCCACTCGCTTTTATCTTCACGCCGGCTGCCCCAGACCCCATGACTCGACGAATCACCTCTTTCATTGCACGCGCAGGAGCAATTCGGGTCTCGATCTGCATTGCCACTTGCTGAGATACTAAAGTTGCCTCCAAATCAGGATGGCTGATTTCCTTGATCGATATCTTCACCTTTCTATTAGTAAGCCTCTCCAGACTAGCCTGCAACTTTGCGATCTCGCTTCCGCCACGCCCAATGATTATTCCCGGCCGAGCTGAACGAATAATGATAGATACCCTATCTTCCTTAGAGCGCTCGATATTCACTTCGGCAACTGCCGCTTTGCGATATCGCTCTGCGACAAGGTCACGGATGTGCTTGTCTTCACAGATATATTCTGGGGCAAGCTTAGGGTTATACCAATTGGAAACCCATTTTCTATTTACCCCTATACGGAACCCAATCGGATGAACCTTTTGCCCCATTATTGACTCCTCTCGTCGCCGACAATAACTGTAATACGGCTCATCGGTCGACGGATAATATCTGCTCGACCCATCGCCCTTGGTTTTAAGCGACGCAATGATTTTCTCATATCGACATAGGCTCCTACCACACACAGCTGATCGACATCGACATCATAATTGTTCTCCGCGTTGGCTATTGCTGATTCCAATGTCTTGCGAATGGGCCTTGCAGCTTTCTTGTTGCAGAGCGATACAACACGTAACGCCGCATTCACGTTCTTTCCACGGATGGTATCAATCACCAGTCTTATCTTGCGAGGAGATATTCGTATCAAATCAGTTACCGCTCTTGCTTCCATATCAACCTCTTAAGTTAATCCTGGCGCTCTCTTCTTCTTCATTCCACCATGTGCTCGAAACGTCCGCGTGGGAGAAAATTCTCCCAGTTTATGACCTACCATGTTCTCCACAATATAGACAGGGGTATGAACTCTTCCATTATGCACCTTGATTGTCAGGCCTACCATCTCAGGAGTAATCATAGAACCTCTTGACCATGTCTTGATTTCCTGCAGTTCTCCTTGTTTCACCTTATGAACCTTCTTCAGAAGGCTTTCACACACAAACGGGCCTTTCTTTGTTGCTCTCGGCATAGCCTTTCTCCTTACCTTCTTCCCTTCCCCGCACGGCGCACAATACAAGCATTGCTTCTCTTGTTCTTCTTGCGAGTACGACCACCTTTAGCTAGCTTCCCCGTTCGCGACACTTGTGGCCGTCCCACATGCGCCCTTCCTTCTCCGCCACCGTGAGGGTGATCGACAGGATTCATGGCAACACCACGTACCTTTGGCCTACGTCCCAAATGACGTACGCGTCCAGCTTTTCCATGCTTAATATTCTTATGATCAGGATTTGATACTTCGCCAATTGTTGCCCGACACTCAGCGCCAAAAATCCTCACTTCACCAGAAGGCATGCGTATATGAACCCTATTCCCTTCTTTACCTATCAGTTTAGCAGAAGTCCCTGCCGACCGCGCGACCTTCCCTCGGCTCCCCGGGGTTAGCTCCACATTGTGAACAACAGCCCCTAAGGGAATGCGTCTTAACGACATCGCGTTCCCTACACGTATCTCCGCTTCCTCACCCGCTTCTATCTTGCCTCCTACGTCAAGCGAGAGAGGGGCAAGAATATAGCGTTTCTCGCCATCAGCATAGTGAAGCAGCATAATCCAGCTGGAGCGATTCGGATCGTACTCACGTGAGACAACCCGCGCGGGGACTCCATCCTTAGCACGCCCAAAGTCAATCACTCGGTAACGACGCTTGTGTCCTCCTCCTCGCGAGCGCACAGTAATCTTGCCCTGTTTGTTTCTACCACCGTTCTTGTGTATTGGGCGCAACAAGCTTTTTTCAGGAGCTGTCTTCGATAGCTCTCCATAATCAGGCAAATCTGCGTGCCGTCGTCCCGGAGATGTTGGATTAACTCTTTTTGGCGACATCGTCTACCATCACCCCATTACATCAATTCTGTCACCAGGCGCCAACTGTACAATCGCTTTGTGCCAACGCGATGTATGTCCATGCATCTGGTTTAACCGCTCTCGGCGAGGCTTGCTCTTTACATTAGCCGTCCAAACCTTGTTCACTTTCACCTTGAATATCTCTTCAACTGCTTTACGTATCTGCACTTTATTCACACCAAGAGCAACCCGAAAAGTATACTTGTTCTTTTCCATCATTCCCCACGTCTCTTCCGTTAAGAGGGGGGCTAGAATAATATCCTCAGCATGAAGCAACTTACCCATCTCGAAACCTCTCCCTCACTTCCTTAAGTGCGGACAAAGTAAGCATAAGCTCATCATGTCGCAATATATCGTACACGTTCAATCCCTCCGCTGGCAGACATTTTATTCCTACGAGATTAGAAAAGGATTTTCTAACCGCACGATTATACTCACTCGCGCTAACAATCACCAGTGCTGTAGGGTTTATTCCTAGCCGATTCAATAAGGAAATAGCCCCTTTGGTTGTGGGCTCGCTAAACGCTATCTCTCCAAGCAAAGTAACTTTCCCATCACCAGCCCGATCAGATAGCGCAGAGATAAGCGCCCCTCGGCGCATTTTCTTGGGCAATTTTACGTTGTAAGAACGCGGTTTCGGACCAAAAGTGATTCCACCACCTACCCACAACGGAGAACGACGGCTTCCTGCGCGAGCACGGCCTGTCCCTTTCTGTCGCCAGGGCTTACGGCCGCCTCCCCTGACTTCCCCACGCGTCTTTGTAGAACTCGTCCCCTGGCGCCGACCTAGCAGCTGCGTACGAACAGCTCGATACAGAAGATCTGGATTAACCTTCGCATCAAAAATCATCTCATCCAGTTCTACCGTTTTCGGCTCCACCGCTTCATCAAGGCTATACAATCTTGCTTCAACCATGACTCTTCTTTGTCAATCTCAACATGCCGCCACGCGGACCTGGAACTGCTCCTCTGAGGACCAGTAAGTTTTTCTCTGCATCAACTCGTAATATCTCAACACCTCTCGTTGTTCGGCGACGGTTTCCCATATGTCCTGGCATTTTCTTTCCTTTGACTACTCGGCCCGGATTTACACAGTTTCCCACTGATCCTAGACCACGGTGAAAATGCGATCCATGTGATTTTGGCCCACCCGCAAAGTTCCAACGTTTTACAACGCCCTGGAATCCAAGACCACGTGTCGTTCCCATAACATCCACTTTTTCGCCCTTCGTAAACGCCTCAACCCCAATCTTGTCTCCCACCTTGTATGCAGCCGGATCGTTTATCCGTACCTCAAACAAATGTTTGTGTGGCACTACGCCTGCCTTCTTGAAGTGCCCCAACATGGGACGTGTAATCTTGCGTTCCTGGACGACTTCTTGATAACCAAGCTGAAGGGCATCGTATCCGTCAGTTTCCTTCCGTCTTATCCTAACAACTGTACTTGGTTCTGCCATAACAACTGTGACACCAATTGCATTGCCATCATCGAACAGCTGCGTCATCCCTACCTTATGTGATAAGATTCCAACCGTCATTCGTCCAACCTCCGTGACAATTCCTTACAGTTTAATCTCGATATCAATCCCACTTGGAAGCTCGATATCCATCAAAGCATTGATCGTTTCCGAAGTTGGTTCCTTGATATCAAGTAGCCGCGTATGAATCCTTCGCTCGAAATGTTCCATCGATTTCTTATTCACATGCGGCGAGCGGAGAACTGTGTAAATTCGCCTCTTTGTCGGGAGAGGAACAGGTCCAGCAATCTTAGCCCTTGTCTGCTTCGCTGAATCAACTATCTTTCTAATGGAGCTATCCACAAGTTCATGATCGTAACCGCGCAACTTGATTCTAATCTTCTCTCTTGCCATCCTTAGTAACCCCTGCTTCTCATGATCATTCGACTTAACTCCTCTGGTACTGCATCATAACGTGTTACTCTTAATGTGTAAGCGGCACGTCCCTGGGTCAAAGAACGTAGGCGTGTAGCATAACCAAATGTCTGAGCAAGAGGAACACAAACAACAATTACCTGTACTGCCCCGCGGGGCTCACAGCTCTGGATCACACCCCGCCTCTGTCCCAAGTCGTCCATTACCTCCCCTAAGTATTCGGCGGGCGTAGCCACTTCTCCCTCCATAATTGGCTCCAAAAGGTCAAAACTACCCCTCTCGAAGACATCATGAAGTGCATCTGTAGCGGCTGCGCGAAAAGCCACTTCCGACGAATCCACAGGGTTAAATGAACCACCTGCTAGGGTGACCTTGATATCTACTAAAGGATAACCGGCAAGTGGGCCATTTGTCAATAGTTCCCTCATGGCGCCGATAGCGGCTGCTCGGTACTGTTTTGGAATCTCATCCTTCTTCACCGCATCTACGAGTTGAACTCCACTTCCGCGCGAAAGCGGCTCTAGATACACGATAACGTGCGCGTATTGCCCTCGCCCAGTGGTCTGCTTTGCAAACTCCTTGTCCACGCTGATTGGTTCCCGTAGTGTCTCACGATAGGCAACCTGAGGCTTTCCCATCGCCACAGAAATTCCCTCTTCATTACGCAATCGGTCCATCAGGATTTCCAGGTGAAGTTCACCCATTCCGGAAATAACTGTCTGGTTTGTAGTTTCATCTACATCGACTCGAAAGGTTGGATCTTCTTGAGCTAACCTAGTCAATCCTTCATGTAGCGCGCCCCGCTCACCTTCCCTGCGTGGCTCAATTGCCACAAATACGACCGGCTCTGGAAAACTGATCGTTTCCAGCAAGATCGGCGCTGCTCGGTCGGATAATGTATCCCCAGTTGATATGTCCTTTGATCCTACAACCGCTACAATCTCACCCGCCCTGGCTTCGTCGAGCTGTGTGCGCTGATTAGCATGCATCCGAAAAATCCGGCTAAGGCGAAGACTCTTTCCTGTCGAAACATTGAGTACTTGCTCGCCAGCTCTTATCTTCCCCGAATAGACGCGTATGAACACTAAACGCCCAACATAGCGGTCCAGCACAACCTTGAATGCAAGCGCGGCAAACGGCGCCGCTAGATCTGCCGAACGAACTGCGTCACCTTTCAGTTCATGCACCGGAGGAACATCAAGCGGAGAAGGAAGATAACGCGTCACTGCATCAAGAAGAGGCTGAATCCCCTGATTCTGAACAGCCGATCCCCCAAGAACAGGTACCAGTAGTTGCCTTATGCACCCCCGGCGTAATCCGCTGTGAAACGCTGCAAGGTCGATATTCTTACCTTCAACATAACATTCCATTACTCGATCACTAAACTCCGCCACTCGTTCAATCGCCATCTCCCGGTAGTGCTCAACACTAGCTCGCAGCTTTTCTGGCACAGCCAGATATTCCCATGTCTCCCCTTTATTTTCCTGATTCCAAACGATAAGCCGCTGTTCAAGGAGATCTATCATTCCTACCAAACATCGATCAGAATCACAATAAGGAAGCTGTAATGGAATCGCTCTTACTCCTAAGCGTTCCTCAAGCATTTCCAGCGTCCCGATGTAGTTTGATTCAACTCGATCCAGTTTGTTGATGAATGCTATCCGGGGAATGCGATAACGATCAGCTTGGTGCCATACCGCCTCAGACTGTGATTCCACCATCTCCACTCCAGAGAAGATTACAATCCCTCCATCGAGAATGCGTAATGAGCGCTCTACCTCCGCGGTGAAATCTACGTGCCCTGGAGTATCGATAACATTGATTTGGTATTCATGCCAGAAGAGGGATGTGGCCGCAGAAGTGATTGTTATGCCTCGCCGGCGTTCCTCGGGCATCCAGTCCATCTCAGTATCTCCGTCATGAACCTCGCCCATTCTATGGGTACGTCCGGTGTAGTAAAGGATACGCTCTGTAATCGTAGTTTTGCCGGCATCGATGTGGGCCATGATCCCAATATTCCTGACCCATTTCATCTCCGTGAAGACATTGGCAGACATACACTTCCCCTTTGATAATGCTCGCTAAATCTGGGATTTTCGTTGGGGAAGCTAGTTACCAGCGGTAATGAGCAAAAGCCTTGTTGGCCTCTGCCATGCGATGTGACTCAAGCCGCTTATTGTAAGCCTTCCCCTCCTTGCGCGTCGCGGCAGTAATCTCCGCGGCAAGGCGGGCTGACATAGCATACTCTCCTCGCTCTCGTGCTGCGTGAACAATCCACCGAAAAGCAAGAGCGATTTGACGATCCTTAGGAACCTCATAAGGGATCTGATAATTCGCGCCACCAACACGACGAGTACGTACCTCTAGCCGAGGAGAACAGTTGGCAACGGCTTCTCTAAACATATCAAGAGCCGAGGACTCGTTATGTTTTTCAATCTCATCCAGAGCGTCATAGACTATTCGTTCAGCAGTAGACTTTTTCCCATCTAGCATAACATAATTGATTAGCTTTCCAAGCAACTTGCTGTTGTACTTGACATCCAGTTCCACATCACGCCCTGCTAACTCCATCCTTTCTCCTTAACTCGGCCTCTTGGTCCCGTACTTCGATCGTCCCTGCTTTCGCCCTTCTACTCCCTCTGTATCAAGTGTTCCTCGAACGATATGGTAACGCACTCCTGGCAGATCCTTTACCCGGCCACCGCGCACAAGAACTATAGAGTGTTCCTGCAGATTATGTCCCTCACCACCAATATAAGCCGTTACTTCTTTCCCGTTACTCAAACGCACTCGCGCAACCTTGCGCAATGCCGAGTTCGGCTTCTTAGGTGTACGAGTATAGACTCGGGTACATACGCCACGTAGCTGTGGACAACAATCAAGAGCGCGTGCTTTGCTCTTCTTCGCTTTCGCCTTACGTCCTAGCCTAATCAACTGATTTATTGTTGGCATGTTTACTCTCCAAATCCCATTGTAAATGAATTATAGACACACTCACAAACTGTGTCAAGTTTGCCCAGACCTATTGCTCTGATTCAGCTGTTTTC
>JAUWOJ010000017.1 GCA_030612175.1 Candidatus Bipolaricaulota bacterium
CAAGAAACTTCCCTTCCTATTATGGGTCAGCTGTCGGGGAAGACAGGCGAGACCGTTACTCTCACTGGACTACGCGAGCACGATGGAATTTGTCTGGAGAAGGTAGATGGACACCATGCTTTCCGTGTCTCCTTTGAACGCGGAACCACTTTTCCCTTACATGCTGGAGCATCTGGCAAGGTTCTTCTCGCCTATCTCGATCCACAGAAACAATGCCAAATCATCAAAGAATTAAAATACGACAAATTCTCCGAGACTACAATCACGGAACCCAAGCAATTGAAAGCTGAAATTGCGACAATTGGCAAACAGGGTTTTGCGCTGAGTAATGGAGAGATGATCCGCGGAACCTACGGTATTGCGGCTCCTATTTTCTCGCTGTCTAGGAGTGTCATTGCCGCCCTGAGTATCTCTGCGCCAAATCACCGTCTAGAAGAAAAACAACGGAAGCAGATGGTCCAGTTGATAGTAGCAGCAGCTAATAAGATCACGGATGGGCTTGCTTTATATGAGACGTAACAATCATTGGAAACTAAACCTAGAAAGAAAAAGGAGGATCAATATCAATCATGATCGAAGAAAGCTCCAGCATACCCACAAACGGTAGCTCGATCGAATTAACTACCCAAGGACTAAGCGTTCCCAACTACCCTATCATCCCCTATATCCGAGGGGATGGAATCGGGACAGACGTGACACCAGTGATGCTGAAGGTGGTCGATGCCGCCGTCGCGAAAGCATACGACGGCAAGAAAAAGATCCAGTGGTTCAAGGTATGGGCTGGAGATGAAGCGGTCGCGAAAAATCACTCTGAACTATCCGAAGACGAAATCAAGGAAATTCCTCCGGATGAACGACAGAAGCTTTACTTACCAGATGAAACAGTTGCAGTCATCCGCAAGCACTTGGTTGCTATAAAAGGCCCGCTGACAACACCGGTAGGGGGGGGAATCCGCAGCTTAAACGTGGCCCTACGTAAAGTGCTTGATCTATATGCCTGTGTTCGTCCAGTCCGCCATATCGGCACACCGGCGCCTGTAAAACGGCCGCAAGATCTGGACATCGTGTTCTTCCGCGAGAATACAGAGGACGTCTACGCTGGAATTGAGTGGCGCGCCGGTACACCGGCCGCGAAAAAGGTCATAAATTGGCTAGAACAGGAAATGGGTGTCACAAGCATACGTTTTACGGAGATGTGCGGAATCGGAGTCAAGCCGGTCAGCGAACAGGGGAGCAAGCGCCTCATTCGCGCAGCAATCGAATATGCGATCAAGAACAACAGAACATCAGTGACCATGGCGCATAAGGGAAACATCATGAAATTCACCGAAGGCGCGTTCCGCGATTGGGGATACGAAGTTGGTGAACAATACGCGCAGATTATCACCGAACAGGCTCTGTTTGAGACCTATGGCGGAACTGTTCCTTCGGGAAAGATCGTGCTGAAAGACAGAATTGCGGACCAGTTTTTCCAGCAGATGCTGCTTAGGCCAACGGAATACGACGTAGTCGCCACACTGAACCTAAATGGTGACTACATGTCCGATGCGGCAGCAGCGCAAGTAGGAGGACTAGGAGTTGCGCCGGGCGCGAATATTAACTACAAGACCGGTTGTGCCGTCTTTGAGGCAACACACGGAACAGCTCCCAAGCATGCGGGGAAGAACAGGGTGAACCCGGGCAGCATTATCCTATCTGCGAGCGAAATGCTTCAATACATGGGATGGAACGAGGCCGCTAGACTAATCCTTAGCGGAATCAAGGGTGCGATTTCCTCTAAGCTGGTCACCTATGACTTGGAACGACAAATGGAGGGAGCGACACTGCTCTCCTGTTCCCAGTTTGGTGACGAAATCATCAGCAATATGCAGGAAGGTAAATAACTGATGGCTCAAAAGGGAATACGTGAATACGACGCAAAGCGTCTCTTGGCGAAGGCAATCCCAGAGATTTCAGGAAATAAGCTGCGCTTTAACGATGAGCTTGTTCTAGTGTCGCCGGAAACGGACCTCGCAGCACTACCAAACGAGCACCCGTGGCTAAAGGATCAGCGCCTTGTTGTAAAGCCCGACCAGTTGTTTGGAAAAAGAGGAAAGAACAACCTGCTACTTATCAACGTCGATTATGACCAAGCGCAAGCATGGATTACGAAGCAAATGAACAGACAGATCACAATCAAACAAACAACCGGAGAAACATCCGGAACCTTGACCCACTTCCTAGTGGAACCATTTGTTCCACACGACAAAGAGTATTACCTGGCATTCACGTCAGAACGAGAAGCAGATGTTATCCACTTCTCCACCAAGGGCGGGGTCGACATTGAAGAAGTATGGGATTCAGTGGTTACAATCAGAGTTCCAGTATTGGCAGACCCGGCAAAGGTTGATATCGCCTCTCATCTCCCTGACATTGCTAACCAGGGGGCTTTGTCGGAATTCATAAAGGTTCTATACCAGATCTATTGCGACTTCCACTTTACCTACCTTGAATTCAACCCAATTACCTTCCTTGGCGAAACAATTGTCCCCCTCGACACCGTGGCCAAACTAGATGACACTGCAGCGTTTCAGTGCGCTAAGAAATGGGGCGAGGTTGAGTTTCCTAAGCCATTTGGCGGCAGCAACACCAAGGAAGAAGCCTACATCGCTAGCTTAGACGAAAAAACAGGCGCTTCGCTCAAACTTACAATGCTCAACCCGAATGGACGTGTGTGGACACTTGTCGCTGGGGGTGGAGCAAGTGTCATTTACGCGGACACAGTTGTTGATCTGGGTTTCGGAAACGAACTTGCCAACTATGGCGAGTATAGCGGCAACCCAACAACCGAACTAACCTACGAATATACCAAGACCGTTCTTGATCTCATGACACGAACGCCCGACCCACATGGCCGCCCCAAGTATCTGTTGATCGGTGGTGGAATCGCCAACTTCACTGATGTCGCCAAGACATTCACAGGAATAATAAGGGCGCTTGAACAGTACAAGAGCAAGCTGCAAGAGAACAGAGTACAGATTTATGTACGCCGTGGTGGCCCAAACTACAAAGAGGGACTAGAGAACATGCGCAAACTCGGTGAGCGAATCGAAATACCACTTGAGGTATACGGCCCTGAAACCCATATGACACGTATCGTTTCCCTCGCTCTTGAGGAGGTTAGCCGATGAAAGACTACGAGCTGTTTACCGAAGATACCAAAGCCTTTATTTACGGGGGACAAACTGCGGCAGCGCAAAGGATGCTCGATTTTGACTTCATGTGTCGCAAGGATGAGCCCAGTGTCGTAGCAATGATTACCCCAGAGCGCGGTGGATTCGAGCTTTTCTTCTGGGGGACCAAAGAGATCCGTATCCCGCGCATCACAAGCATTACACAGGCAACTTCTCGTTATCCAACAGCAGATGTAATGGTTAACTTCGCCTCACAACGTTCGGCGTACGATGTTACTATGGAAGCGCTCAATACTGATTCTATCCGCACCGTTATCGTCATTGCCGAAGGTGTTCCCGAACGCCAGGAGCGAATCTTAGCCGCAACTGCCAAAGAAAAAGGGAAATGGGTTATCGGTCCGGCGACAGTTGGTGGGGTAAAGGCGGGTGCTTTCAAGATCGGAAACGCTGCGGGAACGATGCAGAACATCCGCGAAGCCAAACTCTATCGCCCAGGGTCAGTTGGCTTTGTATCTGTTTCCGGGGGCCTTTCAAATGAAGCGTACAATGTTATCGCGCGCAATACGGATGGACTAAATGAAGGAGTGGCGATCGGTGGAGATGCTTTCCCCTGCTCAACACTTCTTGATCATCTTCTGCGCTACGAGAAAAATCCGGATATCAAGATGATGGTCTGCTTAGGAGAATTGGGAGGAACAGCAGAGTACGATATCGCCAACGCGGTCAAGGACGGGCGCCTAACCAAACCACTAGTTATGTGGGTTACCGGAACCTGCGCGAAGGTCCTTCCAGGGCAGGTCCAGTTTGGCCATGCTGGTGCTAAGGCCGAGATAGCAATAGAAACAGCCGACGCTAAGAACGATGCCCTGCGCAAGGTTGGAATCACTGTACCAAGCTCGTTTGACGACTACCACGAAAAGATCGAGCAAACCTACATTAAGCTGTGTGATCAGGGAGTAATAACTCCGGCTGAAGACTTCATGCCTCCCAATATCCCGATGGATTACAAACAAGCAATAGCCGAAGGCCTGGTGCGCAAGCGAACCGGCTTCATCAGTACAATATGTGATGAATCAGGCGAAGTACACAATTACTGTGGTGTCCCAATCGATGAAGTAATCGAAAAGAACTACGGAATTGGGGGAGTAATCGGGCTTCTCTGGTTCAAGAAGGACATTCCAGTATACGCGCGACAGTTCATGGAAATGGTCTTACAGATCATTGCCGATCATGGACCTGCCGTCTCCGGCGCGCACAATACTATCGTCGCGGCTCGTGCCGGCAAAGATTTGATTAGCTCATTAGTTAGCGGTCTTCTCACCATTGGCCCACGGTTTGGCGGCGCGGTAAATGGCGCGGCAGAGCACTTCCTATTTGGCTTCAGAAACAAGCTCATGTCGCGTGATTTCGTAGGCCAGATGAAAGCGAAGAACGTGCGCATTCAAGGGATAGGCCATCGCCTTCACACTGTGGAAAACCCGGACAAGCGCGTTGAGCTTATGAAGAACTTCGCCCGCGCTCACTTTGAGAAGACTGACTTGCTGGATTACGCTCTATCCGTAGAACAGGTAACAAGTCAGAAGAAGAATAATCTCATCCTGAATGTTGATGGCTGTATTGGGGTATTGTGCGTGGATCTATTGCGAGAACTCAAATTCACAGACACTGAAATCGACGAAATGATTGATGCCGGTCTATTCAATGCCTTGTTCATCCTGGGACGCTCAATCGGCTTCATGGGACACTACTTCGATCAAAGACGACTACAGACTGGGCTTTATCGCCATCCTTTGGATGACATCCTCTACGATGTGCCAGATAGGCCAGAAAAAGTAGGCTAGCAAGACACCGGACAGCCTGGCAAGTGATGGCCCTGCTACGTAGCTATCGCTTGCCAGTTGTCTTTTGCGTCACTTCATCCTATCATAAGTGCTGATTGGGTAGAAGGTGGTGCGATGAAAAGGATGCCAGATTTCCTCACTGCGTCTCGAGGTATGATCGCAGCTGGAATCATACTTCTTGGGATCAGAGGGCCGGATGCGCTACGTCTCGTGATTCTGCTTACCGTGATCGGATGGACAACGGATATCTTAGATGGCCGCATTGCTCGCCGTTACTACAAACAAGCTACCTGGATAGGAGAACGCGAATTCGTATTTGATGTGACACTGATCTTCTCTGGACTGTGTTACCTAGTAATGGCAGGGTTCATCCCATTTCTTCCCGCCGCAGTTTACTTGGCAAGTGCGGCTGTTTTCATCATCTATTTCCATTCAAAAGCTATCACCATGCTTTTTGCGTTTCCTGCGGTTGTTCTTCCTTTTGCCGTAGCTTACTTCAACGCTCCTTGGGCAGCCCTGCTGTATGCCATTTGGGTGGTTGCTGTTCTATTGATCGATTGGCAACGCTTCAAAGGGGTTGTGTTGGAGTTCATAGAAAATGCCAGAGCTATTCAAAAACGCTAGATGAGACGGTCTTTATTCTTCGGAAGGTGACTGTACGCAAGCTCTGTGGCTACCCGTCCCTGAGTAGTTCGCTTGATGAACCCTTCTTGCAATAAATATGGTTCCACTACCTCAGAGATTGTGTCCTTTTCTTCAGATAAGGCGGCAGCAAGCGTATCCAGCCCAACCGGACCCCCGTTGAACTTAAAAATGATCGCGCTGAGCACTCTCTGATCGAGCTGATCAAGCCCTCTTGAGTCAATTTCCAAGAGGTCAAGCGCTTCTTTCGCTGTTTCCAAGTCAATCTTTCCTTCTTTTTTCACCTGAGCATAATCACGGGTTCGCCGCAGCAAGCGATTAGCTATTCGGGGAGTTCCACGCGCACGCTCTGCTAGCTCTTGAGCTCCGCTCGGAGAAACCTCTATCCCGAGCAGCTTGCCTGCACGGATGATTATCTCGCGCAGATCACTCGAGGAATAGAAATTTAGCCGAAAAGAGACTTCAAACCGGTCGCGCAATGGCGCGGAAATAAGTCCCGCGCGAGTAGTAGCGCCAACCAAAGTAAAGGGAGGAACATCAATTCTCAACGACTGAGCACTAGGTCCCTCGCCAAGGATGATATCAACCTTGTAATCCTCCATTGCTGGATATAGGACCTCTTCAACGGGTCGCCTCAGGCGATGGATCTCATCAATAAAAAAGATGTCACGCGGCTTGAGATTAGTGAGAATAGCAGCAAGGTCTCCCGCTCTTTCTAGTGCTGGACCGGAACTTACCCGAGTGTTTACCCCCATCTCAGCAGAAATAATGTGAGCAAGAGTCGTTTTTCCTAAACCAGGTGGGCTATGTAAGAGCACATGATCAAGTGGCTCGTTACGCCCCTGTGCGGCTGCAATATAGATCCCTAGCTTTTCCTTGATTCCTTCCTGACCTACAAACTCACCAAGCCGCGTCGGGCGCAGGTTGACGAAAGTCCGCTCTTCATCAAGAGAAAGATCTCCAATCCGTTCGATTACCACCTTAAATAGATTGTACAAGACAATGAACAGGCCATTCAACCCCTCTATGTGTTGTTACCTGAACAAGTGAGGGAGTTTATGTTACTATTCTCACTTGATTCAAATTAGGATGGCTGTAAGGAAGGTCAATATGGCGGGTACAGTTATTACAATCGGAACATTTGACGGAGTTCATCTAGGACACCAGGCAGCCCTAAGACAGACAGCGGAACTCTCTAGCGAACAGAACCTTGCAAGCATCGCCTACACCTTCCCGTTTCCCAAAAACCAGATCAATCCCTGTCTTCTACTTCCCCAATCAATAAAGGTCAAGCTGCTAAGTGAATATGTCGATCAGGTAATAACAACAGAGTTCCCAACAATACAAGACCTCTCTCCAAAGCAGTTCTTCGATGAGATCATCATAAAACAGCTGAGTTGCCGGGCAATCGTTGTAGGAGAAAGTTTTCGCTTTGGCCATGATCGCACAGGAGATCTCTCCCTACTGAAGAATCTCGGGAAGAAGCAGGGGCTCCTTGTCGCGGGGGTTCCAGCAATAAAGTTTGCCGGCAGCCCGGTAAGCAGTACTCAAATCCGCTCTCTAGTCAGGGCGGGAAACATTCTTACAGCACGCTCACTAATGGGACGCTTCCCGCTTCTGTTCGGTGAAGTAGCGCCCGGAGATCGTCTCGGAAGACAACTTGGTTACCCCACTGCCAATCTGAGGATACCTCAATGCCTCCTTGTTCCGGCAACAGGCGTCTATCTTGTCTACGCCTTTTGGGATAAATCAGAAGACGCCGGGCTTCTTTACATTGGAACAAGGCCAACTCTAGATCGTAGCGAGATGCGCTTTGAACTGCACCTTTCTCATCCCCCAAAGGATGATCTGTATGGAACTGATATGGAGCTTCACCTGTTGCGACGAATACGTGAAGAGAAGGTCTTCTCAACCCTAGCTGGTCTCAGGCATCAGATAAGCCTTGATCTTGCTAGCGCGCATTCCCTCTTTCGTGCCATCGATCCGCCAACATCTGTTCTCGCTTGAAAACCGTGCAGAACTGGCTTATCATCAATATGTAATGATCATATTGGGAGTAGATACTTCCGAAGATTACGCCAGAATTGCATTATGGAACAACGGAAGCCTTGCCGGAGAATCGACGACAGAGCAGCGCTTCCATCATGCAGAGGGGTTAGTTCCCTTAATTGAGCAGGTTCTCGTCGAAACTGGAATAGAAAAGAAACAACTGGAGCTTGTCAGTGTCAACCGCGGGCCCGGTTCATTCACCGGTCTACGGATTGGTCTGGCAACAGCAAAGGGAATATGTCAGTCTTTGCAGATTCCGTTAGTAGGAATCGACGGCACTTTTGTTTGCCGCACGCAACTGGACGATTCTGCCAGTGTGTGTGTTCTAATTCCGAATCGGCGCAACCTACTCTATGCAAGATGGTTTACGGGAATGCGTCCGGATAGCGAGGTAAGGGTAATGGAAATCGAAGAGTTGCTTGCACATCTTAACGAGAAACGAAAAAATCTGCTTGTTGCGGGAAGCGCGGCAGGTTCCATACGCGGACAACTAGAATCCATTCCCTGGATAAGGGTTGCGCCGGACAAAGTGAACCAGCCATCAGCAACACAGGTAGCTTTGTTGGGAGAGAAGTACTATTCGCAGGATGAAATCTATACCCTAGACCCGCAGTATGTGGAGCTTTCCGTAGCGCAAATAACACTTGGATCAAGAGGTGAACAATAATGTCGAAGGTATGTGAAATATGTGGGAAACACCCAACTACGGGAAACACAATCAGTTATTCGCATAGACACACTCATAAGATGAGATTGCCCAACATCAAACGGGTTCACGCCTATCTCAACGGGAAAAAGGCATGGATCAAGGTCTGTACTCGCTGCATCAAATCCGGGCGAGTAAAGAAAGTCTCTTAGAAAGGAACCTTGTGTATAAATCTTATTGGCCGGAGAGCGTGTTCTACCGTGCGTGCCTGCGTTTGTTCACTTGGAGAATGTGGTGTCTGTTGAGCTAGGTGCAACTGTATCTGGCAAGGTTGCCAGAGTCAATGAAACTGAGATTGATGTTGCTATGTCGGATGGCAATACTGGA
Organism: Candidatus Bipolaricaulota bacterium; assembly: GCA_030612175.1. Classification (GTDB taxonomy): domain Bacteria; phylum Bipolaricaulota; class Bipolaricaulia; order UBA7950; family UBA9294; genus JAUVYF01. Next base: position 8,739 of record JAUWOJ010000017.1, read on the forward strand.
ATAATTCGCACCCAGCAGTATTCTGGACAAGGGAACCCTACAAGGAAGCAGTTTTGTGTTGGGGAGCAGGTCACGGCAAGGATTACCGCCTGTGATCAGATTGGCAGATATATCCTGACACCGTTACTGCCTGAGGTCAATCATCACGTAGATGAATTTGAGCGAAACTTCTGCAAGCTTAACCATATTCTTAACCATAGTTCCCGGCCAGCCACTCACACGGGAGAACAACCACTAGAAGAGCGCTTAAGGACATGGGACAAGCAAGTTGAGACAGCGCTAGCTAACCTGCGCAAACATCGCAACAAACGCTTGAACGAAGAGCCCTAGAGAATTGCGAGGATGGAGGTTTTTATGGCAAGAGGAGCGGCAGTAATTGACAGAGAACGCTGTAAGGAGTGTGGGCTGTGCATTGCCATTTGTCCCAAGAAAGTTCTAGCCTTTTCCGGTGAGTTGAATAATGGTGGTTATAACGTTGTACATATGGAACATCCGGAAGATTGTATTGGCTGTGGTTTCTGTGCTTTAACCTGTCCCGACATAGCAATCGAGGTCTACCGCGAGAAAATCTCAGCATAAGGAGCAGTCATGGGAGAACGTTTACTGTTGAGGGGGAATGAGGTGATTGCCGAGGCAGCTATCCGCGCTGGCTGTCAGTGCTACTTTGCCTACCCGATCACGCCGCAGGCAGAGCTATTGCAGCACATGGCCGTAAACATGCCAAGACTGGGCCGAACATTTGTCCAGGCAGAAAGTGAACTTGCGGCAATTAACATGGTTTATGGGGCCGCCTCTGCCGGAGTACGCACTATGACTTCATCATCTTCGCCTGGTATCAGTCTTAAACAGGAAGGAATTTCTTATCTTGCTGGTTCAAGTCTACCCGCGGTTATTGTCAACATTATGCGTGGTGGGCCTGGGTTAGGAGATATAGCCCCTTCTCAATGTGACTACTTTCAAGCGACCAAAGGTGGCGGACACGGAGATTATCACATGATAGTTCTCGCCCCATCGACCGTGCCCGAGGCAGGACAACTAACTATGCTTGCTTTTGAGCTTGCCGATCGATATCGCACTCCTGTCATGCTTCTCGCCGACGGAATGCTGGGCCAAATGATGGAGCCAGTGGAACTTCCTAAACCAATTGAGATCAGCTCGCTGCCAAAGAAAGAGTGGGCAACTGATGGCGCCAAAGGGCGCAATCCAAATATCGTCCTGAGCTTTGATCTTGATCCTGAAGTACTGAAGCAGATGAACCTTATCCTACAGAAGCGCTACCGCCAAATTGAGGCAGAGGAAGTTCGTTATGAAGAAACGGCGACCGGTGATGCAGATATTGCCATTGTTGCCTATGGCACGGTGGCACGTATCGCGAAGACGGTAGTCAAAATGGCAAGAGCAGAGGGGATAAAACTTGGCTTATTCCGCCCAATCACTTTGTGGCCGTTCCCGGGTCAAGCGCTTAGGAAACTCTCCGAAAAGATAGCCATAGTGCTCACCGTAGAGATGAGTGCGGGACAGATGTGGGAAGATGTAAGGCTGGCAATAGCTGAGCAGGCAGAAACACCATTCTATGGCGAGATGGGTGGTGTCATTCCAACCCCTCAACGAATCCTAAGCGAGGTGAAGAAACATGCCGGTTGACGTACAGAACATGCAGAAAATCTTTGCAAGACCAGACAGCTTGACTGACGCCAAGTCCACGTATTGTCCTGGTTGTCATCATGGCCTCCTAACTCGTATCATCGCTCAGACAATCGACGAATTGGGAATCGCTGAACGTACAGTAGGGATCGCCCCAGTTGGCTGCGCCGTATTTGCCTACCGATGGTACCGTTGTGACGCGATACAAGCGGCGCACGGCCGCGCAAGCGCGGTTGCAACAGGTGTGAAGCGAGCTGACCCCAACCTAATTGTATTTTCTTATCAGGGAGATGGTGACTTCGCAAGCATTGGAACAGCCGAATCGATCCATGCGGCAAATCGAGGAGAAAATATCACTGTTATCTTCGTCAACAACCAGGTTTACGGGATGACCGGCGGGGAAATGGCGCCTACTAGCCTTGTTGGCCAGAAAACTACAACAACCCCACAAGGACGAGATCCCAAGCTGTTTGGTTATCCAATCCGTTTTTCAGAAATGATTGCCCAGCTTGACGCGCCAGTGTATGTCACCAGACAGGCACTGTACGATACTAAGCACATCAAAGAGGCGACAAAAGCAATCAAGAGAGCATTCACAAACCAAGTAGAAAAGAAGGGCTATTCACTGGTAGAGGTTCTTGCTGCCTGCCCAACCAATTGGAAAATGAAACCAATTGATGCCAATAGACATATCGCTAAGGTAGTGGAAAAGACATACCAACTCGGGGATTTAGTGAATAGGGGGTAAGATGGACGATTCAGTAGTGATTGCTGGTTTTGGTGGGCAGGGAGTTGTCCTTGCCGGGAAGATTCTCGCTCAAGCAGGAATGAACCATGGGCTAGAAGTAACATGGCTTCCCTCTTATGGCCCAGAGATGCGTGGAGGAACAGCAAATTGTACCGTTGTATTGTCCAACGACCCCGTTGGCTCGCCGATTGTTGATAGCCCGACGGGGCTCATCGCGCTCAACCTTCCCTCGCTTGACAAGTTCGAACCAACGGTTGCAGCAAACGGGGTAATCATAATGAATTCGTCGCTCATTCAACGCAGAACAAAGCGGAGAGATGTGCGATCTTTTTCTCCCGCGCTTAACGACCTAGCGAGAAAGGCAGGGAGCGAAAAAGCAACTAACATGATTGCTCTTGGAGCCTATATCAAAGTGACTGGGATCATCCCGCTTTCTACGGTTCAGACGGCGATGGCACAGATGCTAAAGAAGGAGGGCAAGGACAAATTTATCCCTCTGAATAGGAAAGCTCTCCAGGAAGGATATGACGCGCTCCACGAATGAAAACGTGATCATCTGGGGCGAGGTGCTGGCGGGGTAATGCTTCCAGTTACCTCGCCCTCTTAGATCAAAGAGGGGATCCACAAATCGTGACAGATCCCCCTACGTTTTTCCTAGGTTCAATATGCAAAAGATAGTCTAAACCCAACCTCGTAGCCGCATTGCTTCGGCAACCCGCTGGACAGCAACCATGTAAGCGGCTGTTCGATTATCAACGTTATTCTCTTGTGCCGTCCGGTGAATGGCATGGAATGCTCGAGTCATTTTCTCTTGCAGGCGCCTATGCACTTCCTCTAGAGTCCAGTAGTATCCGCCGATATTCTGAACCCATTCAAAATAAGAAACAGTTACCCCGCCAGCATTGCACAGGAAATCAGGGATGATGTACTTTCCTTTGCCGTATAGAATCTCATCTGCCTCAGGGGTAGTAGGTCCATTAGCTGTCTCGGCGATAATCTTAGCCTTTATAGCATCAGCGTTCTCTTCGGTAATCACATTCTCAATCGCTGCCGGAATCAGTACATCCACATCTAATTCAAGGAGCTCCTGATTGCTGACCGATCTCGTGCCAGTAAGTTTGGTAACAGATCCGGTCACCTTCTTATGATCGAATGCGGCCTCGGGATCGATGCCATCTTCTGCGTAAGCTCCTCCACGTGAGTCAGTAACAGCAACAATCTTGCTGCCAGCAAGCTCTTGCATCAGCTTCGCTGCAAAGAATCCCGCATTTCCATAACCCTGAATGGCCACAGTTGCCCCTTGGAGAGGAAGATCGATGATCTTTGCGGCTTCGAAGATGCTATACACAGTTCCACGAGCAGTGGCATCCCCACGACCCAGTGATCCACCAATTGGAATTGGCTTACCGGTGATGACACCAGGAGCGTTATAGCCAACCATTGTGGAGTACTCATCCACCATCCATGCCATAATCTGTGGTGTTGTATACACATCTGGCGCTGGTATGTCCTTCTCTGGACCAATAAAACGACCAACAGCACGGACATAACCGCGCGCGACACGTTCCAGTTCCCAGGCAGAAAGCTCCTTAGGATTACAGACAACCCCGCCCTTCGCTCCACCGTATGGAATATCAACAACGGCACACTTCCATGTCATCCACGCGGCAAGCGCCTTAACTGTATCTACTGTCTCTTCAGGATGAAAGCGAAGTCCACCCTTTGTTGGGCCACGGGCATCATTGTACTGCACGCGGAACCCAGTGAACATCTTCGCTTTCCCATCATCCATTCGAACAGGAAAATGAACCTCGAGCGTTCGCATTGGCTCACGCAGAAGAGCATGTACATCTGGGTCAAGATCAAGCTTTTCTGCTGATTTATCCAGCTGCCGTTGTGAAACCTCAAATGGATTGAACATTGGGCCGTTGACCATGGTTAAAGACCTCCTAAAGCCTTTAAGAGCTATTTGCCAGTATCAGAAAGTGAGCAAAATCCCTTTCCTGATTTAGCAACACAATTATACAGACCCCTTCAGGCCGTGCAAGCATATCCCGTTGGTATTTTCTTCTGTTTATAAACGCCTAATAATAGCAAGCAAGAGCCGACGTACTTGTTCTCCTACTCGACAAGTTGTCTCCATCACTTCTTCGTGAGAAAGACGGGCCCCTGGATCTACCCCGGCAGCAAGATTGGTGGCGCAGGAGAGACCCAACACTTCCATGCCCGCGTGGCAAGCGGCAATCACCTCAGGAACGGTGGACATCCCCACAAGGTCCGCTCCCAGTGAGCGAAAAGCCCGGATCTCTGCTGGAGTCTCAAAGGAAGGCCCAAGCGTTGCCAGATACACGCCTTCTTTGAGTTCAATTCCTTCTGCTCTTGCCGCTTCTCTTGCCACTACACATAGGCGGGGACTATACGCAGCAGACATATCAGGAAAACGAACTCCGAGCTGCTCGGAGTTCTTGCCACGTAATGGATTCCTCCCCAACATATTAATGTGGTCAGTAATTAGTGCCAAGTCTCCTGCGGCAAACTCGGTGTTAACAGCGCCCGAGGCATTGGTGACAACAAGCGTCTTTATTCCCATGAGCGCAAATAGACGAGTGGAAAAGACAACCTTATCCAGAGGATAACCTTCATAATAGTGTGCGCGGCCCCGCTGAACGAGAACAACTTTTCCCTCAATTTCCCCTACCCACAAATCACCAGTATGCCCGGTGACAGTCGAAACAGGAAAGCCAGGAATCTCACTACATGGGATATGTACTCCTCGTCCAGGTACGCCAAATGCCCTAGAAAGACCCGAGCCAAGTACAATGGCGATTGTTGGGAGCGCCGGAAGCTTGTTCTGCAGCACAGAAACAGCCCTATTCAGCTCAGCCAGTTGAGTATCATTCATCGCAACACCTCCTTTCCGAGACTCTGTTGCAGTCCACCAACATTGAGAAGAACCTTCTTAGGCTACCAACACCAGATGATCATGTTGTGCAGCGAAATCCCCAGAGGAAGATATCGCTTGTTCTGCCAGTTCACAAACCATTCAGTTCGACACTGTTCACTGATTTCTTCCTGCTGACTGGCCAGTCAGCAGGGCATTGCCATCTGCCTCTTCTCAATGCCGCGGTCAATCACTTGAGATCAGATGAAAGCCTGAGAGTGGTCACCAAGTAGAAACCGGCTAGAAGAACCGCCCATGTTTTTCACTTCCACATACCTGCCAATCAGAGAACGGTCAATGCTTCTTGCGCCCATTATTACGGCTTTTTCCAGAATGATGCTGTTCTCTATCTTGCTATTCCTAATGATGACGCCATCACCAATTGAAACATAAGGACCAATAACAGAGCCTTCGATCACCACGTCTTTTCCCAGCATCACTGGGGCAATTAGCCTCGAATCCCTCACTTTGGCGTTCTCATTCTGCCCTTTCTTTCCCTTGACCTCTAGGCTAGTCCCGTCCTTCATACGGGTATCCGGAATCATTGCATCCAAGAGAAGCTGGTTTGCATCAATCATATCCGCGGGAGTTCCTACATCCTTCCACCAACCGGCAACCCTATGAGGAACAACACGGTAACCGTCATCAATCAACTGCTGGATAGCATCTGTAATCTCAAGCTCCCCGCGCTTTGATGGACTAATCTTCTCAATAGCAGCGAAAATATGATGGTCAAACACATACGTACCGATGACCGCCAAGTTGGTTAAGGGATTATCAGGTTTTTCCATAACCTTCTTAATCTCATCCTTTTCAAGCCACGCTACTCCAAAACTGCGTGGATTATCGACTTCGACAAGGGAAATAGCCGCATGGCTGTCCCCTTGTTGAAACTGTTCTATCAATCCTTTTACCCCATTTTCTAAGAGATTGTCTCCCAAGTAGAGTAAGAACGGCTCGGAGCCAACGAATTCTTGCGCACATTGAACAGCATGAGCCAACCCTTTTGGTTTCTGCTGCATGATGTAACTCAGGTCAAGGTCATTGCGCGATCCATCCTGCAGATAGCTTTTGAAACCTGCTCTAGCTCCTGGGCTGATCACGATACCAATCTCGCGAATACCGGCATCTTTGACCGCCTCAAGTATGAGGTCTATCACCGGCTTGTTAGCAATTGGAATCAGGTGCTTTGCCTTAGAATATGTTAAGGGACGCATTCTGGTTCCCTCGCCAGCGCAGAGGATTACTGCCCGCATCGATCTTCCTTCTTCTGCATCTGCACAATCCTTTTTACTTCCTGAGAACGGCTTTTGTCCATTACCAGCAACGCCTTACCCGTGTCTACAATGACGAGATTGGAGACTCCTAGCGTGGCAATCAATTTCCCCTCTTCAGACACAATAATACTATCCTGTGTATCGATTCCAAGGTGAGAAGCCCGAATACTATTTCCACATTCATCCTTGCTCAGCACTCTCTCTAAGGCCGCCCAATCCCCTACATCGCTCCAGCCTATGTTTCCTGTAGGAATCATCTGCACGCGCTCGCTCTTTTCCATTACTCCGTAATCAATGGAGATGGCTGTCTGATCGTGGTAAACCTGGTTGAGTACAGCTTGCCCATCAACTGCTCCAAGATGCCCCCTTATCACCTGTAACCCTTCGTACAGCTTGGGCATATGGAGCTTGATCTCATACAGGATCGTATCAACCCTCCAAACAAACATCCCGCTGTTCCAGAAGTAGTCGCCCTGGCAAAGAAAGCGAGTAGCTGTTCCTTGATCGGGTTTCTCAGTGAACTCCTCTACTTTCATTGCACCATTCGAAGCAGTTGGCTCTTTCACGGCTCTAATATACCCATAACCAGTTGCGGGATGATCCGGGGCGATGCCCAAGGTAATCAGGCAATCCCCTGTACTGGCAGCCGCGATCGCCTCTCTGAGACATTGTAAGAAGCGTACATTATTGGTTATCACGTGATCCGCTGGAAGAACGACCATCGTTCCTTCGGGGTCAAGGCGAGAAAGCCATAGGGCGGCAACTCCAACGCAGGGAGCAGTCCCCCGCGCCATGGGCTCAGCGACAATGTTCTTCGCGGGCAAGGAAGGAAGCTGTCGCAAAACTAGTGGCGCATACTGCTCCGCGACAACAACAATGGTATTCTCAATTGGAATAAGAGGAGCGATCCGCTCAACCGTTTCCTGCAGCATAGTCCTCTTTCCAAGGAGGTTCAAGAACTGCTTTGGACGCTTCCGTGTACTTAATGGCCACAGCCGCTCGCCCTGACCACCGGCCATGATTACAGCAAAGTTCATGCTTGTCCTCCTGTCGGCTCTTATAAGGATTTGGGGGTTATTGGGTTCGTTGAGTTCGTAGAGTTCATTGGGTTCGTTGGGTTCATAGAGTCCATAAAGCCTTCAATCATGTTGCTTGTTAGTGAGACCACCGCTCGGCGGATCTGATCACGTAGGGCATAATCCTTGGAGAACCCGTCCACTGAGGACAGCCGATAGATACTAGACACAATCTGTCTTGCCGTTTGCCAAACCCGTAGATCTTCGAATTTCTCTGCTGCAGGCATATTCTATTTCTAGTTC
>JAUWOJ010000025.1 GCA_030612175.1 Candidatus Bipolaricaulota bacterium
AATAAGAAAGATGGGGATACTCCACGGGGTGAACAATATTCCACGGGCCAAGGAAGTACTACAAGAGGGTCGTTGTTGCCTTGCGCAAGGTCGGCGTGAGATAGATGTAGTTACTTGACTACCTCAATACAGGCGACAGGGGTACAACACCTTTTCAACGAAGGCAGAGAAGGGCAAATCGGATTAAGACCCGAACTTAGGATTCCAATTGTTGTAGTTAAAGAGCATTGGAAGAATCCGGCCGCTGAACCGGCACAGGCCACCGCGGCTTGCTTCACGCTCCCCAAAGGCGATGGTTGAGTCCTGACGCACGTTCGGCCCCACGAATAAGACCGGGACCGGCTCTGCCGTGTGATCTCCGTAATCGATCGGGGTTGTATGGTCGCCAGTGAACGCGAGGTGGGTTCTCTCCCAGTCGATATCCTCCATCAGCGGGCCGACCAACTCAGCATCGATGCGTTCGATGAACGCGGTCTTTGCCTTTGCATCATGGTCGTGGGCAGCGTTATCCGTCCCCTTGACGTGGAGGAAGACGTAATCTAACCTCCTAAGGGCCTCAAGCACGGTCTTCGCCTTGGATGCAAGGTCGGTATCGAGTCCGCCGGTTGTACCAGGGGCATCGATCCGTTCCATCCCACAAGCCAATGCAATCCCGCGGTAGAGAGCACCACCAGCAATAACGGCACCACGCACTCCATAGAGCGTCTCGATCGGATCCAGATAAGGAAGAATTGAAGCCCCACGTGCGAGGATGTAGTTTGCCGGGTGTTCCCCGGCGCGCTGACGTTGTTGATTCACAGGGTGATCGTGAAGAACCTCGTAACTGTAGCTCACCAGTTCGTTCATAGCAGTAGCCGTGCGACAGGCGACTTCATCGTCATGCCCTACAACCGGCTGAAACGCAATTGCCTTCTTACCGCTCTCGTGCGGGTCGTTATCCGTAACGAAAGGCGACAGCTGCTTCCCCCGCAGAAGAAGCGCTCCACGGTGCTGCGTGCTCGCGCGGAAGTCAAACTCAACACCCACGCTCTTCTCCAAGGAGATCGCATTAAGTGCTTCTGCTAGCTCGTGTTGCCCAGATGAGATTCGTCCCGCGCGCCGGTCCTCGACAATGAATCCATCCTCGTCAGGAGTCACGGTGGCAAAGTTTGCGCGAAAACAGATATCGCCAGGCTGTACACTCATTCCAATTCCCAGGCACTCGAATACCCCGCGACCAGCATAGACTTGATATGGATCGTATCCTAAGAGCGATAAGTGCGCTGTATCACTTCCTGGTCTAATCCCAGGAGCAATCGGATCCACAAGCCCAATCACGCCCCGAGACGCTAGCTCGTCAAGGTTCGGAGTCTGCGCTGCCTCAAGGCATGTTTTTCCGCTCACATCGGTTGGTCGCCCACCCAGACCGTCTGCGATAATAAGAACTGCTTTCACAATCTCCCCCTTGTACAAGGGTAAACTACCAGAGTCCAATAACAAAATCAACCCGTGAAAGCTACTTCTTACATACCCCAGATTGCTATCAACCCCTGAAAAGCGGATGATTGAAAAGCCATGTTAAGGCAGATTGATGGAATGAAACTTAAGAAAGCATTGTTATCCGCTATGAAAACGGCGGCAACTATCCTTCCAAGAGATGTTGTAACCACCTTAGAAGAAGCAATACAAAAAGAGGATTCAAAGTTAGCAAGAGCGCAACTTGCTGCGATCCTGGAAAACATTAAGATCGCCCGAACTGACTCAATCCCTCTATGCCAAGACACAGGGATCCAAACTTTCTTCGTCCAAGCAGGGACAAGAAGCCCATACCTTGAACTACTCAACCCCGTGATTGCACAGGCAGTTATCGAGGCGACCGCAACGGTCCCATTGCGACCAAACACGGTTCATCCATTCACAAATAAGAATTCCGGGGATAATCTAGGTCGAGGTATGCCAGTAATTGACTATGAGCTAACACAGGGCAACAAGATCATTATTACCTTACTCCCCAAGGGAGGAGGAAGTGAGAATTGCTGTGCGCTTAAGATGCTCACTCCCAGTGCAGGAATCTCCGGAATCAAGCGAGCAATACTCGATCACGTCATCGCATGTAAAGGAGCGCCCTGCCCACCAACGATTGTTGGAGTGGGAATAGGGGGAGGCGCAGATGTTGCTATGAAATTGGCAAAGCGCGCGGTGCTCCGCGAGATTACGATTTGTCATCCCGAACAACCGGTCGCCAAACTAGAGAAAGAGCTACTTGAACTCATCAATAGAAGTGGTGTGGGGCCAATGGGGCTAGGTGGAAATACTACGTCTCTCGCGTTGCACATCGAGTACGCCTTCCGCCATCCAGCATCTCTTCCATTGGGAATCGTTCTCCAGTGTTGGGCAAGTCGGCGAGCGCAAATACAGATCAATAAAGATGGCTCGATCAAGGTGAGTTGATGGAACGCGACATTGACATTACCCTTCCCGCTGCCAACAATCTCGTGCGTGAGTTCCGCGCGGGAGATATCTTATACATCAGTGGCACGATTTTCACCGCCCGCGACGCGGCACATCACCTGTTAATCAACCGCAAGAATGAGGAAAAGAAAATTCCATTTGACATCAGGCAAATGCCGCTATACCATTGCGGACCACTAGTAAGAAGAAAGGAATCACGCTGGCAGATAATCGCGGCTGGACCAACAACCAGCATGCGCATGGAACCGTTCGAAAGCCAGTTTATTTCCCTCTTCAGCACTACAATCATTATCGGTAAAGGCGGAATGGGGGAGAAGACCCTTGCCTCTTTGCAGGAAGTGGGGGGAGTATATGCCCACTATGCTGGTGGAGCCGGTGCCCTCGCCGCGCGCGCGGTTACCCAAGTGGTCGATGTTTACTGGCTCGACGAGCTAGGTATGCCTGAAGCCGTTTGGATTCTCGATGTGGAGCGTTTCGGGCCGTTGATAATCGCCATGGATAGCCACGGAGAAAGTCTGTACCATAAACTGGACAAGACGGTCAACAAGAACATGGAATGGATACACAGACAAATTGACAAGGGAGCACTGCAATGACAGAAGAGTGCTTGAGCATAGAAGAGATGAAGAAGAAAGCGCAGATCCCAGGGGAAAAAGCGCCAGCCTGGCACGCTTTTTACCGCGGAAAGATAGAGACAGCGCTTAAGTGCGCGGTAACCGAATTGGACGACTTTGGGATTTGGTACACGCCTGGAGTCGCGGCTCCCTGCCGCGAGATCGAAGTCGACCCGAGCAAGGTGTTCGACTATACGAACAAGGCGAACACCATCGCTGTCGTCTCCGATGGATCACGCGTCCTCGGCCTGGGGAACATAGGGCCGCAAGCCGGACTCCCTGTTATGGAGGGTAAGGCTCTCCTGTTCAAGTACTTAGGCGGAGTGGGAGCCTTCCCGATCATGCTTGACACCCAAGATCCCGATGAAATCGTGCAGGCTGTGAAGTGGATAGCTCCAGGATTCGGGGGGATCAATCTGGAGGATTTCGCGAACCCAAAGTGTTTCTATATCCTCGATCGATTGCGCGAAGAGCTCGACATTCCGGTCTGGCATGACGATCAACAGGGCACCGCATCGATTGCCCTCGCAGGCCTTATCAACGCGCTAAAAATCGTGGGCAAGGATATGAATAAGACTGCTTACACTGTCATTGGAACAGGAGCGGCGAACATTGCTTTTGTTCGTATTCTCCTTAGCGCCGGAGTACCGGCGAGAAACCTGATCCTCGTCGATAGTAAGGGAATCCTCCATTCCAACCGCGAGGACCTAGAGAGAAACAAGGAACAAAATCCATACAAGTGGAAATACGCCCTGGAAACGAACGCCGAAGGCCGCACCGGAGACATGGCAAGGGCAATCGATAGCGCTGATGTGTTGATCGCTGCCTCCAAGCCCGGACCGGCTACAATCAAGAAGGAATGGCTGCGCGCGATGAACAAAGACGCCATCGCATTTTTCATGGCTAACCCGGTCCCTGAGATCTGGCCATGGGAGGCAAAGGAAGCAGGAGTAAGGATTGTAGCAACCGGTCGTTCTGACTTCTCCAATCAGGTGAATAACTCAATCGGTTTTCCCGGCATCTTCCGGGGGACACTTGACGTGCGTGCGCGAACGATCAGCGACGAAATGGCAATTGCTGCTTCCCATGCTATCGCGGAAACAGCCCAGAAGAAAGGTATCCATGATGAATATATCGTCCCCACAATGATGGAGACAGATGTGTTTGTTAACGAGGCGGTCGCCGTTGGACTAAAGGCAATCGAACAGGGAATCGCGAGAAGATCACTTACCGCGGATCAGTTGCGTCGCGAAGCAGAAGAGAAAATCCATCACGCACAACAAGAGACAAAGATCCTGATGAATGCCGGCCACATTGCGCCACCACCATTAGCTTGACAAGAAATGGAAACTAGGAGTAGTATCAGTCCCATGGATAATAGAAAGTATTTCCTCATAGTGAACTTGATCGCTGGACAGGGTCATTGCAAGGATATCTTCCCTCGAGTGAAGGCTGAATTGGATCGCCGTAATCTCAGCTATGACACCCATTTTACTAACGAACCCATGGAAGCGACCAATGTGGCGCAAATGGTAATCGAGGCAGGATTTACCCATATCATCGCCATGGGGGGAGATGGGACAATCAACGAAGTCGTGAACGGTATTGTAAAGTCGGGAACGCCCTACCCTCTAGGAGTGATCCCCGCGGGGAGTGGTAACGATTTCGCGCGCGTAACGGGAATCCCAACTGATCCAATGGAAGCGATTGAGCTCCTTGTATCTGGGGAGGAGCGCGTGATCGACTTGGGATACATCGTAGGCGATCGGTACTTCGTCAACGGCGTGGGAATCGGAATCGACGCCCAAGCAGCCCGCGATGTCCTAGCTATGAATCACTTGCGGGGAGCAGTCGCCTACCTCTACGCCGCGGTGAAAGAGGTCATTCTATTCAAGGCATTCCCGGTGAAGCTAGTGGGCAAGGGCTGGACCGAGGAAAGAGAGTTCATCTCCATTGGAATAGCGAACGGGAAGTATTCCGGCGGCGGGTTTAAGCTTGCCCCCAGAGCTCAGATCGATGATGGTCTGCTCGACATTGCTGCGATTGAAGATTTCCCTTCGAGGATCAAACGATTAATCAATCTACCACGGGCACGAAAGGGCACACATCTGGGTCTCGCCGAGGTACATTACCATCAAGCTCCCAAAGTTACAGTCTCCTCTCCAGCGACACTAGTCGCTCACATCGATGGCGAGGTGTACCGCCTACCGAAAAGCCCATTTGAGATCACTGTCGCCGCGAAGATCCTCCATGTGATAGCAGTCCCGCCAGAGAGCGGACCGAGCAGCTAGCTTGAAGCCTCCTTTGGTAATGCTCCTTGCCTCGTAGGAAATTAGCTGGTATTTTCCGCATAACTAAGAAGTATCTCTCCAATGACAAGCATATGGTGATCGTTCTCTTTGTAGTACTTCTGTAGGATCTCTGAGGAGGAGAAGTCGACTTCTTCCAGCTGTTTACGCAGCAGGATGCGGCACTCGTAGTGAAGGGCGCACTCCTTGATGATTGGGGTGTTCACCTCTTCGGAGGCAGCTAACGTCAGACCACACGCAGCCACCTTATCAATGTCACTTCCTGATTTGGTTCCGCAAAAAAGAAGTTCCTCTTTGAGCGTGTTTAGCCCAGGAACGTTCACCGTAAAACTCTCCGAAGACTGCAAACAGCTGTAAGTATAGCGCGACTGTCTGACAAGCACTGTGAAGACTGGCCGACTCCAAACGGTCCCCATCTCGCCCCAGCCAATTGTCATCGCGTTTGCCTTGCCATCTCTATCCAGAACCACTAGAAACGCTCCATCTCCAGAGAGGGACTTCTCCAAGAGATCAGCGCGGTCACTCCAGCAAAGTAGCTTTTTCACTGCTTCCTCCTTAGTTTTGCACAGATTCTAATAGCAATTATACTTATGCCTCCTCACCTTTTTTTACCCTGTTTCTTCTTGGCGCTCTTTGCGTCTCTGCGAGAGGCTAAGTTTTAGCTCTCGCCCGTTCGTTTCACTCACTCAAGGCGCCAAGCTCGCAGAGAAAAGCAGAAATATGGGTTTTGGAAGCACACGCATCTTACCGCAGTTAAGCAGTATTCTACGACGAAGGATATATACTTAGTAGCTTTGTTTCCACCCTCAGTCAATTATTCAACTCGTTTTCTGCCTTTCCCATTCAACCACTCAACCACTTGACTATTCAACTGGTTTTGGCTGCCGACTGCTTCTCGACTCCAGACTGCCGACTGTCTTGTCAGTTTTCAGTTCGCCCTTCCTTACTTAACCAATTGAACGAATCAAACCAATCGAACCAACTATTCAACTTGCCTTTGCTCTTCCCAATCAACCAATCAACTATTTAACTCGCCTTCGCTTTTCACTCATCACTTGGAGAAGATCGAGAGAAACCTGTAAAGTTGTTCATGAAGAGAACTGGCTTTGTGCGTGCTTTCACAAAAGGAGAGCGATGGAATCCATCGATGAGCGATCTCTGATCGGATCTTGCGGCCTGTACTGCGGCCTGTGTCCACGGTATCAGTCAAGCGCGCCGAGTCGGTGCCAAGGCTGTCAATTGGGAACAACGCGTTCTTACTGTAGTGTTTACCGTTGTTGTGTCACTAAGCATAAATTCCTGACCTGCGCTGAATGTCCCCAGTACCCCTGCGGAAAGCTGCTGCGCGCGCTTAGAATAGACAGAAAGGAAGACAGTTTCCTAACCCACAAGCAAGCCCTTCCGAACCTCGACGAGATCAGGAGAGATGGCCTAAGCTCTTTCTTGGAGGAACAGCACAAATGCCGCCTATTGGCAGAATACCTTATCGCGAACTACAACGCCGGTCGCTCGGTAACCCTCTATTGCACGGCCTGCACACTGCTCCCTTCCCGTACAGTCGAGAGGACAATCTCCAGGATGGAAAGATCACTGGATGAGTTATCTAAACGCACGAAAGGACGCAAGGAACTGGCCAAGGAGATGAGACAATTACTGAAAGCGGCTGCCTCAGATGTCCACATCGACCTGGCATTACGAAGAAAGACAACCCGGTCATAGGTCGGCATTATTGGCTACTGCTATCGTTTTCCCGCTTCTGTGTGATCGCGCTGACACTCGGGACAAGATTGGCAACTGCCTCCGCCAGTTCTATATCCCCTGTGGGTGTTATCTTGAGATTGATCGCCTCTCCGGAAACGGTCCACACCCTGACCCCTGCCGCGAGAGCGGCCTGCGCATCATCACTCAGTGATTCATTACTCATTTTCAGACACTCGCGGATTAGTTCTCGCTTGAATCCTTGGGGAGTCTGCATTCGCAAGAGCCCTTGCCTCCTGACCTGTTCCCCTAAGAGGCCACTTGCCTCATCCTTGTAACGAAGTGTGTCGGCTACGGGAATCACGGGCACACATGCACCGTATTGCCTTACTCCTGTTATTACACGCGCAATCAACGCCTGACTAGGGAATGGACGAGCAACATCATGAATCAAGACGATGTCACCGGTTGCCTCTTCTATCCCGGCAAGGGAGGAATCCTGTCGTTGCTCTCCACCGTACACAAACCGAATCTCCTTTTTCATTCCTTGTACAAGGGATGCTGCGCGCTCCTTCTCTTCACGCGCTACGACAATGATGATCTCATCAATCAACGGAGATCCGAGAAACGGGCTCAATGCATGAAGGAGTAGGGGGCGGTGAGCAATTTCAACATAGACTTTGTTCTCTTCAATGCCAACCCTTGCGCCTCTGCCAGCAGCAAGGAGGATACCACTAATCTGTGTGGTCATCGTTATTGGGGAAGGATCACTCTTCCGTGCTGGTTTCCGTCACCTTGATCAGGCTGTCTCCATCGGGATTAATCGCGTAAATCTCCCAAACACCGGAACGATTAGAGTTGAACAGGATTGTGTTCTCAGTTGTCCACATTGGGTTTACATCATCATCTTCGTGCGTAGTAAGCCGAACCGTTTGTAACGTGTCAACATTGATGACATACAGATCAACGTTCTGGTCGAGGTCGGAACAGAATACAATCTGATCCCCTTGCGGAGACCAGCTCGGCGCCCAGTTATTGCCCTCATTACTGGTTAACTGCGTTTCTTCGTCACTGTAAGGCTGTAGCGTATAGATCTGAAATCCCTTCTCACCAGGAGATGCAAAGGCAATGATCTTACCATTAGGCGAAAGGTCTGGTTCCCAGTTTGTGAGCTCCGGTTCGCTTTCTTGAAAAAAAGAACAACCTCTAATTCCCATAAATCCCAGAAGTGCTATTGCCGCAACAACTCCGATAACACCCATCTTTTTCAAGCCTTCCTCCTCCTTACTTTTCCCATCGGGGGTTTTCTCCCGCAGGTTCAACGAAGAGCATCCGTCCCGCTTCGGTCTGCAGAGTACTCTTGACCGTTGTTCTAATCTTACGACCAATGTGTCGTCGTCCATTTTCAACCACGATCATTGTGCCGTCGTCCAAGTAACCAATTCCCTGGCCTATTTCCTCTCCACGATCAATCACTTCCATGACAATCTCCTCTCCAGGGATGAACTGAGGCTTCACAGCATTAGCAAGTTCATTAACATTCAGTACTCTTATTCCCTCAACACGCGCCACTCGATTTAGGTTGTAGTCAGTAGTGAGTAATGACCCTCCCTGCTCTCGAATCATATGAACTAGCTTTCGATCCACTTGCTTAATAAAAGGATAATCCTGCGAGCAGATACGAACATTCACATGTTCATTGTGCATCAGGCTATTAAGAACCTCCAGCCCCCGTCGCCCCTTGCGACGACGTAAGCCGTCCGAAGAGTCGGCAATATTCTGTAGCTCGCTAAGAACAAATTCCGGCACACGAATTTCTCCTTCCAGAAATCCGGTCTCTGCAAGGGGACCAATCCTCCCATCAATAATCACGCTTGTGTCGAGAACCTTGTTGGAGAGTTTGTCATCCATGTTTAGTCTGTCAACCAGCTTAGTACGTCGGCCAAGAAAAGATGACACAAGGGACGTCTTCAGTCTATATCCAACACATAAGCCAAGGAGAAGAGCTGTAATAAGGATAGTTCCCTGAGCTATTTTTACCCCAATTCCTGCGGGAAAAATAAGTCCAACCGAAAACAGAACAACAGTCCCGATAACCGTAAAGCTTAAGCCGGCAAACAAGCTATTGATAAGGCGCACTATTGTCTTCTCTTCGTTAACTGCCGCCAGTCTGCGCCATACACTAACAACCAACCAACACACACACAAACCTCCTCCTATTCCTCCGGCCAGGAAAGCCGCCCACATGGCTGTGCCAGTCAGCCCTAGAGAAAGACTCTGGCTTACAGCAGCTGCCGCGCCAAACATAACTAGAAAAATACCGAATAAATACTTGAGCACACCTTCACCTCCGACTGATTAGAGAGAAATACCTTGCTTGTTTTCTCGTCCGTTTTCCGCTACTTTCGATTATATACTGTGCTTGACATCAAAACAAGATAGTGCTATTCTATAGGGCACAACAAGCACTTGCTTCGGGGCGAGAGAAGCACTTAGTCAAGCGACAATGAAGGGGGGGAACACTGAGCACCACCTGGACTGTCCGTGAGGTTGTTAATTGGACGCGTGGTTATTTCAAGAAAACTGGTATTATACAGCCACGGCTGGAAGCAGAGATTCTCCTTGCTCACTCACTTAACGTAGACCGCCTCTATCTCTACCTGGCGCCGGATAAACCATTGACACTTACGGAGCGAGAGCGGTTCAAAGAGGTGATAAGAAAGCGCCGAGATGGTGTCCCTCTGCAGCTTCTGACCGGCGAGGTTTCCTTCTTTGGCCTACGTTTCCGCGTTCGTGAAGAAGCGCTTATTCCTCGACCGGAAACCGAGGAATTAGTAGAGAAAGCACTTAGCCTTGCCCCCAAGAATCGTGATATTAGATGCCTCGACCTGGGGACTGGGACAGGAGTGATCGCGGTATGTCTAGCAAAGTTCCTTCGTCGCGCTAACGTAACTGCTGTCGACATCTCCCCGAAGGCCCTTCGGCTCGCAGGTGACAATGCTGAATTAAACGGTGTTGCCGACAAAATCGTCTTCCAGGAGAGTGATTGGCTAGGAAAAGTCCATGGGCGATTTGACTTAATTATCTCTAATCCCCCATATATAGATGAGGCGCTGCTTGAGAAATTGCCCACAGAGGTTCGTGAACACGAACCACGCGTTGCCTTGAATGGAGGCAATAATGGAACAGAACAGATGGAACTCCTATTGGAAGATGTACGCAGCCACATGAACAGCAGCGCCGTACTCCTCCTGGAGATCGGAGACAGCCAAGCCAGTCAAGTCCTGCAACTGGTGGAAAGGGCTGGGCTGGTCAAAGCCAATATTGCCAATGATATTGCTGGCAAGCAGAGATTCGTGATCGCCACATGTCCGTAATGATACAGGTTTCTGAACTTCATTTTTCCACAGATGACGGTTTCACAGTATTTGAAAACGTTCACCTGCACATCAACCGCGGCGAGTTGGCGTTCTTGATTGGCCCATCACACGCAGGAAAATCCCTTTTGTTGGGACTGCTGGCTGCGCAGATTCCTTCACAACAAGGGCAAATTCTAGTCTGTGGGCGGAATGTCGCGCGACTCCATCAAGAAAAGGCCTTTGCTCTACGGAGGAAGATTGGCTTTCTCCCACAGCATTTCACATTGCTGCCGAAATCCGCTGTCTACAACATAACCTTTAAATTAAGAGCCCTAGGGACTTCCCGAGAGCAGGCCGAAGAACAAGCGCTTGCCGCTTTGGAGACTGTGGGATTGATCGATAAACTTTCTACTCCAGCAACAGAATTCAAGGCCATTGATCAGCTCAAACTAGCCATCGCTATCTCAATCTGTAATGAACCCTCTCTTCTGCTCTGCGACGAACCTCTAAGTGGTCTTTCGCCAGAAGAGAAAAACGAGGTAATCGCTTTACTGGAACGAATTAATGGTCGAGGCCTGACGATTCTTGTGACAGCGAAGGGGCCCCTCCCGCCCATAAAGACTTCATATCGAACTATCTTGATCGCCGATGGAAGGATAGAAGAAGAATGAGCGTTTTCTTGTTTCTGCTATGTGAGTTTGTTCGTTCAATTAGAGCAAGAACCGGGGTGTTACTTCTTTGTTTTCTCCTCCTTATCTTCTCTTTTCTCGCCATATTCTCTTGTTTCTTTCTGCTTGGAGAATCAAAGAGTGACGATCAATTATTGATCCCTGGAGAGATCACTCTCTACCTCTCTGGACAGCTTTCAGTACAGCAAGTTCAAGACCTCTATCTGAACATCCGAGAGATGCAAGAAGTCAAACAGATCAACTACTTGTTCCGCCAAGAAATAGACAAGGGGCTGGTAGCAAACGCATTACTAGTCCGCGCAGTAAACACAGATATAGTTCCCGCCCTGCACAGTGTACTAGACCAATTGGAAGGTGTCGCGCGAGTGGAGTCTCGCGCGTCTGCAGACAAGGCTACGGTTTCATTGTCCACAGCGCTAAGAATTGGCCTGTTGGTTGGGCTGGCAATAACTGTACTCGCGGGTCTAGTGCTGGCGCGAATGGGATTTGCTGAGCTTCTGCGCTCATGCACTCCTAAGATGAAACTGCTGCGTTTATCTGGCACCGCCGAGCAAACAATCCAGTTCCCGATAGCTGCAATGGGAGCCATTAGTGGCCTTATCGCAACTGCCTTATTGATAGCCGTTATCTACCTTCTACACTCATTCGCGGCTGCAAATCCACAACAGTTTTTAAACACAGCCTCAGGGCTTATTGATACAGGCACAGTACTGATGACAAGCTTGCTCTGCGTTCCCCTCGGTGTTCTCCTGGGAAGCCTTGGAGGAATTTTGGGAGCAAGCCTCACTGAATCCTGCAGCTCTTAGCTCTACTCATAGCGTAGCGCGTCGACAACTGGCAGTTGCGCCGCACGCCATGCAGGCCACAAACCAGCAACCGCACCAACGCCAAACGAGCAAACCAGGGTACTCAAGATCAATGTCAGGTTGGCTACCACAGCCATCTCGACCCCGAAGAACCGGCCAATAACCGACGAAACAACTGCGCTAAGCCCTAACCCCAACAGCGTTCCGACGATGCCTCCCACCAGCCCCATCAGGCCGGATTCGATCAAGAAGATGGTCAGTATGTGACCGTTCTTCGCGCCGACAGCCTTCATCACGCCGATCTCCTTCGTTCGCTCGAGGACCGAGGTGAACATCGTATTCATCACCCCGACGCCACCAACCAGAAGGGAGATTCCGGCGATTCCGGCGAGGAACGCGCTAATCGTCGAGGTCATCGTGCCGATCACTTCGCTGATGTCGGTGTAGGTCACGGCCGAGATTTCGGAGCCGCGAGCGTTCAGGGTCTCTTCGGCGCGATCGGCGACTTCATCGACATCCTCACCGGGATTGACTCGCACCACCGTGATCAGGATATCCTTCGCCGGTCCCCAGAGAAGATCCATCGTCTCGTATGGCACATAAATTGTGTCCTGGTTCTGGCCCTGATTCATCCCCGCAGCGAAGCCCCCGCGGGCTCCCTTGTCTTCCTCGACCGGTATGAGAATGCCGACGACGGTTAGAGAGAGCTCTGCGCTACCCTCGCCCGCGACGAGAATCGTGTCACCGACCGAAGCTTGGAACCTCTTGGCGATTTCACTGCCAAGGACGGTCACCGCCTCTTCGCCTACGTCAAACAGCCTTCCGCCCTTCTGCACTTCCAGTTCCCCGATGAACGACTTAAATTCGGTGATCAACTCTGGGGAGAGGCCACTTACGGGAAAGAACCCTTGCAGGGGTGTCCCATCACTTCTCGGCGGACCCTGAAGAAAGGCGGTGCGTTCCCGCACTGCTGCAGCAACCTTGACCCCTTCGACCGCCCGCAAGGTTGCCAGATCGAGAGCGTACTCCTCGGCACCGCCTGGGCCGTGCGCCTGGGGGCCGAACGCGCCCTCGTTCATGATGATGAACGTGTCGACACCGAAGACGCTGGCAATCTGATCGGTGATCGTGCGTTCGAGGCCGAGCCCGATCGAGATCAGCGCGACGACTGCCGTGATTCCGATGAACACACCGATGACGGTGAGCCAACTCCGCAT
>JAUWOJ010000044.1 GCA_030612175.1 Candidatus Bipolaricaulota bacterium
AAATGGCGGAGAGAGAGGGATTCGAACCCTCGGAGCAGGCCTTAACCCGCTCAATTGCTTAGCAGGCAACCACCTTCGGCCACTCGGTCATCTCTCCACTTAAAAGTATAACATAATAATTTTTTTCAGGCAAGAAAAACCGATAAATTGCCTCACGCAAGATGAACATGAACTGGATTTAGCACGATGTACCGAGCCAGTTCCAGCAGGTAGCTTTACTTCTCGATAAGTATCGCCTTGAATCGACCTTGAAGGACATGCCCGACTCGTGCATGTTGGCGATTGAACCACTGCGTGTAGACGCTGTTGAGGAGCTGCATTCCACGAGACAAGTTGGCTTCAGGCGTTTCGATCAGCAGGTGGTAGTGGTTGCTCATCAGGCAGTACCCATGACAGATCCAGCCGTGCCTAACGACGACATCACTCAGAATCTCTAGGAATCGAGCCCGGTCCTTGTCGTCGAGGAAGATATCTTCTCGCGCATTTCCACGGCTGGTGACGTGGTAGAGGGCTCCTTCATATTCCAATCGCAATAGTCTTGCCATGACATCGCAAGACTCAAAGAGCATCGAAAATGAAGACCACCTTCTCTTTGAACCTAATCGTGAACCCTACTCATCCAGAGGGAAGAGTCGACGCGCCAATCTCCTCTTGACAAGAGAACTACCCAGGGGCACTCCCAGCGCGATCAAGCCCCATTCGATAAGGGTAGGGGCCGCTTAGGGCTCAGGGGAGAGTCACTTCACAGGTCATCTGCAAACCAAGGTGATCTGACACTGTATAGCTTTTCAATTTACATCCAACTTGTGGAGGGATCGTCCTGCAGGCCGTTGGGCGCGCGCTTTGCTTGTCAAAGCAGTAGAGCGTGCCCTGTTTGGAAGGCACAAGCTCGATGGACTTAGGATCGAGTATTAACCTGTTACCGTAATAGTAGAAGAAGTAGTCGATCCTCTGCGGCATGCCGGGCTCCATTGCCAACGTATTGCCTAAATTGCCCCAAGGCGAGGGTGCTTTCGTCTTCTGGTCCGTACCAATCCAAGTGTGGCCAGGCAATTGGGGGTTAAGCTTGTCCCACACATCCGATAAACCACGCAACTCATCTAGCATATCTCTATATTCTGAATTTGCCGCTTTGTCTGCAATGACATTGAAGTCACCCATTAAAACGATTGGATATCCATCATATTTCCCATCTTTACCAGCAGTGGCCTTTTGGATAAACTTTCGAAGTTCTTCAAACTGTTCCTTCCGAGCTTGCGCGCATCCTGCAGGATCGTACTTCCGTGTAGCTTGCGCATGTGTAACGAACACATGGATATAGCAGTCCTCTCTTTTGCTCGCGGGGGCTAAGTTTATACGTGCGTAGAGGGCACCCTTGTTTGTAAGCAAATCTGGTAGCCGCGATTTGCTATATACAAAACCGCTAGCAGCTATGATGGGGTATGTGGACAGGATAGTCAGACCACCATTTAGAAATTGAGGCTTCTCCTTATGATCAGGGCCCATGACGAAATACTCATCGTACACTATCTGGGCCTTCTCCTTATTTGGCCTAGCATCAATTGCCTTCAATTGGGCGAGATCCTTTTTTTCGCGCTCCAAGATTCCTATCTTAAGCGAGATACACTTTGGCGTCTTTGCAATCTTGTTGTACCAAGTTTTGATGATTCTATCTTGGCTATTAGCATCGAAAACTTCTTGTAGTCCGATGATGTGATACCCGCTTATTAGATCAATAATGCAGGGAACACGCTCATCTATAGCCGGTGAAAAGTTGGGCAAAAGCTGCACGTTCTGTGTGAGGAACCTGACGGATAGTGTAGTTCCCTGCGTCGCAGCTAACAATAATGCAACTGCACGGTCCAGATTCTTGCTCTGCTTGGAAACACACACCACCCAATCGCTCTTGTTAGGCCATTCACCCCCTAGGACCTTTCTGTCACACAAGACGGGTACACTTCTTGCGATTTCAAGTTTCCCTCCCGATCCGGAAAGATCTTGTAGACAATGCGCTAAGTCGCTTACCCACTTGCGGTGTATCACTACGAGGTCAAACTGACCTGCTGCAGCCGCGCAATCAATCATGATGCGGTTGCGGAGTTCCGAAGGTGAAAACTCGAGCAACTGAACGTCTACGATCGGATGAGCCTTAGCGTATTTCTCTACAACCGCACTCCACTCTGTCTTACTCCCCATAGGAATGGCTACCCTAAGTGTTGTTGCGGTAACCGAAGCTCCTAGCAAAAACAGTAATAGGATTAGAAAACATCCAACTCTAGATAGAAATCTCTGCTTAGTGTTTCGCGTTTTCATTCCTTTCTTTCCTCTTAACTTCGACGTTACAATATCTTGATAAACTTCGTGGATTTCAGCGTAGATCTTGTTTGTTTTTCTTGTCATTTGTAACTACCTCCTTCTGTGATTAGCTAACCACGTCAGGTTGTAACAACAGGCCAGTGGGGCTTGTTTCTTGATGTTTCTTCTTCTCGATGGTTTTCCGAGCAACTCATCATCTGCGTTGGTAACTAGATACAACCCTCTCCGCCTCTCGACAAGAGACGGAGGGGCAGTGTTTTTCACCAAAAAATATGATTGTAGCTCCTGGTAACTCAGACATAGTACGGACCTACCAATTTCATCAGGGAAGGGTCATATCTTTCACAGCAGTCCCTCCTCCTATATTGTCTCCTGAGATTTGCTTGGCATCTGTGATGGGGTGCGCAGGTGTAGTGCGTGGTTTGAGCCTTGTGGTTGCTTTCTTAAGGTTCTGGACGCCTGCAGCTCCGACTTTACCTACTTTGCCGACTTTCCCAGGTATGACGCTTAGTATGCCGAATACGCACTTCATTTTATCTAGGCCATCACTTGTGTCGTTGTCCCGTACCAGGAGGTTGATTGAAAAAGTGGCGACTTTCCCGATAGGAATTGAGATCTTAGGCGTTACACTGTTAATGAACTTCCCGTCGCCTCCCCAAGTCATGAGTGTCCCAGGACCAAAGCTTCCCAGCTCTCCTGTCCGAAAGTCGATTCCGAAGGTACCGTCCATCCCATCGATGCCGATGTTGACTCTTCCTGCAACGAATGGATCCCCATCACCCCTTATCCAATCGTCACCATCTTCATCCCCGATCTTAAGGCTTTTCAGGTAAACGTTAAACACTACCTGATTCCCAAGCCGGACTGCTTTTACGCGAATCGTGATGCTTCCATTCTCTTTGCTTCCCAGGTAAAGTGGCATTGTTGCATTTCCCCTTGTTACCTTCGACCTTCCAGCTTGAGCAAGTACTACGGGTGGCACATTAAGGAAGGATGAACTCGGTCCTGAGACTGGCATGAAATGGATAGCGTGGGCTAGACTTGAGTAGTTGGGTATGGTGCTAGGTTCGCGAGGTGCCGCACAAGGAGGTATAGTGCTTTGGGTCGACCGCTGAATTCCTTCGGGATTGTTCTGGGCTAACTGTTCTCCTCTCGCAGGTGTAATTATACTTCCTGTAAACCACTGAAGGAGAGAATCTGATTCCTTCACTACTTGTCTGACCAGACTTGTGTCAGGAGCCAGGGCTCGCAGCTGTTCAGTAAGTTCGCCGGGATCGTTACTCAGTTGTATGTCTGGGCTAGCGGTTATTCCTGAAAGAGCTTGCACCAAGAATCTTCCTCGTCGTAGGATGTAAACCTTAAGTCCAAGCGGGCCTGTCGACGAGACACATGCCGAACCGAGATCTTCTTCATCCTGGCGTTCGTTCCGCAATCCATTCACGACATAGTCGTAAGCCAGTTCAGCATCTGCTTCGCTCTGGAACATAAATACAAGCTCTGAAATCAATCCGTTGCCTGACTGCCACACGCGAGCATAGCTCACCACCACTTCAGCTGGGGGGGTATCGTATACAGCAACAGTTTCTGAATCGATATCTGATTGGATAAGAATATCCCATCCTTCAGCTATCCATTCGGGAAGGAAGGTATTCAAGCCCGCCGTCTGAAGTGCTTCACCCAGGCGCAAAGCGACATCAGTGGAATTACCTTGATATCCGTGTTTGGAAGGAAGGGCAAGTGTAACCCCAACTAGTGGAGACATACCGTAAACCGCCCCATCTATCACGATGGGACGAGGCACGGACTCAGGAGAAATCCCAAATGGGTCAATTAGCTTTTCTCCTTCCAAGATCCAAACCATGTCTTCCTTCAGGACTGCAAGATCGAGTTCCCTACCCCCGCGTATGTAATCCATGATCACTTCAGAACATGAAAGAAACTTCTCTTCCACGACGATACCCTCTTCTCCGATATCACCTATAACTTCTTGAACGGGAGCTGAGTAATAAAGGCCCTTCATCAACTCAGGTAATAAGACATTAAACTTACCTTGAGCTTGGGATCCGATGCTGATGGTTAGCCCCAAAACTAAGGCTAAAGCCAACGTCAATAACATGTAACGGGTTTTCATTTTGCACCTCCTCGATACCTATTGGTTGTCAAGATATCACTCACCCATACCATACGGAATCCGCAGGGTCAGACTTGCTTTTTGATCTTTCACTCCTCTCATCAATTCCTGTAGCTTTAGTCAACTCTATCTCACCGCACACTCGGATCCATCACCTGCCCGATGAACAAGATGATCCCGGTTTCGATGTCGCGGATCAGGAAGATGAACGGACGATTGAGTTTTACGGTTGGCACGATGGGCATAGGCATGTCCGCCGCGGTGCCTGCTGCGGCAAACGTTCCGTTTTCGTCGACGGAAACAATGCTCTGGTGGTAAAGATCGCCGAGGAAAAGCTCGCGGGTCAGAGCCATCCCCCGGAAGTTCGCCCTGCCGAGGATGAACGCGTCTTTCATGCCCAGACAGCCCTGCCGTACACACATGCTACCAACTCGAGTCCTGGTCTTCACCCATAAATCCAATGGTGGTCCTCTAGGTTTTCTTTGGCCATCAGCGGACGCCACGGGGCTAGTCACCTCTCACTCTTGGGATAGGTTTGCAAAGTAATCCGGCCCTTTGAAGCAATGAAAGCCAACTTCTTCGCACTCTTTCTGAGGTCTGACCCGACAACCGAGTGGAATAAGGCATTTCGCACCGCATATGGTCATACATGCAACACATGTAGCTATATCGAACTTGTCTTCGGCGTTGTCAAGGCACTTCTTATATGCTTCACAGCACTTCCTCACACAAGGGCTCAGGAGTCCTGCTGCTTTGCATAAGTCATCTTGCCAAGCGCAGTGAACGATCGTTCCATCTGAGAACATGACATCCTTTTGTAAGAAGAATGTATACTCCAATCCATCATCCGAGATCTCGTAACTTTCTGCTAAGGAGGGTTCGATCTTGCCTGTCTCGAGCGAGACAGTGACTAAGCCTCTACTGATTTGATGGAGGACATGCTGTTGCCAGTTAAGATCTTCTGGTGAGTACGTAGTTGCAATCCTCAAAACGTCCCTAGATCCGTCATCGGAAAGGAGCCAGTTACACAGTCCGACTGGAGTATCAAAGACAATTCCTCCGACAGACGGTTGGGCAATGACAGAACATGAGGAACGTTGCCACAAGGGGATCAAGACAGCACTATCAGCGAGAAGGCGTTGTACTTCTTCATATATCTGCGTTCGCTCGTCACGATCAACAGTTTGCTTTCCTGTATCAAATAGTTCACACAATTGGTGGTAAAGCACCTGGTCTCTATCTGACACGGCTTGGTTCAAGTAGGTTCCCAACCACTCAGGGTAATCCACCACCCATGCTGAAAGGAACTCGGCTGGATCAATGATCTCAACAGTCCAATCGCGAATGAAGACGCCAAGCTGGCCATCTCTTATCTGCGAGATATACGCTGACCATCCCAACTCTACGAGATTAACCCGTACGACACCGGTTTGTTCAAGCGTGCTCTGCAACACCTGAGCAGTCTCTCTTACCTTGGCTCCGTAGGCCAGAGAATACCCGAGGGTAATGTCGAGGGGGTACGTTGTAGAGTAGCCAGCTTGCATCAATAGATCCCTGGCTTTCTCTAGATCCAGTTCAGGAAAGACAGCGGTGTGACTCCAAACCCCTGTGGGAACCAAAGTATACAAAGGCGCATCGTAGCCAGAAGGAAGTTTACTTAGAAACTCCCTGTCAACGGCATAGGAAATCCCTCTCCTGACCAAGACATCATTAAAAGGGGGGACAGTAACATTAAAGACAAGACTGTAAACAGCGAGACCCGGACCCTGCAGCGCCGTGAATCCCTGCTCCTCCAGTCGGGAGACATCCTCTGGACGGAATTTGCCGCAAGCAACATTGGCCTCTCCACTCTCCAGCGCTAAAAGGGCAACCGCGGGTTCGCTGAAGTAATCCTCTATCACCTTGGGAGTCTTAGGTGGTTCGCCCCAATAATCGGCAAACGCTTGGTAGACTAACTGCCCTTGCGGAGTATCGGACTCGATACCGTAAGGCCCCGGTCCAATAAGAAGAGGAGCGTTCGCAAGCCTTGCCAAGAAAGTGGCATCAGGCTCCTCAAGTTCGAACCGTAAAATATAAGTATCTATACAGCATCTATCAGTCTTAGGCCAGGCGTTACCCGTAGTACAAGCGAGGCCTAGGAACAATAAAACGCCGATAAACAACTTCAGATTACCATTAAATTTCATTTGCAAAACCTCCTGATATTTTCAAATATTCACCGTTAGAAGATTAGCCATGGTGTTGATATTTCATCGACCTTTTCCATACTTTATACTTAGAATCAGATCTTGTTCCTTGACTTTTCTGCGTCTAATACGTTTCCCGAGTGCTACGCCGCCACCATCCTGTAGGGCAAGATCCTCTGTATCGTCCTGAACGTACGCGCTCTACCCACCTCCTTTTGCTCAATCGCATCGACAATCTGTGGGGTCAAAAGCTTGCTTTTTGATCTTTCACTCCTCTCATCAATTCCTGTAGCTTCAATCAACTCCATCTCACCGCACACTCGGATCCATCACCTGCCCGATGAACAAGATGATCCCGGTTTCGATGTCGCGAATCAGGAAGATGAACGGGCGATTGAGTTTTACGGTTGGCACGATGGGCATGGGCATGTCCGCCGCGGTGCCTGCTGCGGCAAACGTTCCGTTTTCGTCGACGGAAACAATGCTCTGGTGGTAGACATCGTCGAGGAAGAGATCGCGGCTTTTTGTCATGCCGGTGAAGTCTGCTTGACCGAGGATGAACGCATCTGTCATGCCCAAGTCCTTCAGGGCGGAAGATAGTCTGAACGACGACCGAAACTCGAACCTCGGCATGTAGACTTGAACCATCTCTTTGCTTAGGTGCCCCAAGATGGAGATTACGCGATCGGCGGTGAGCAACTTTGCGAATGTCTCAAACTGACCGGGTGCCGGGAGCAGGATGACCATCGAGAATTCATCGCCGATATACGGCAATTCGACCGCTTGGACGCCGCTGGTCGCGGTGTAGGCGAATGGGGTTATCTGATGCATCATGGGCACAGCCACTTGACGGTCGTCGAGCAGGTAGAAGGGGCTGTTGTGGGTGAAGGCCTCGTTGAATCTGTGTTTCCAGGTTGCGTTGAAAGTGATCGCGTTGGCGAGCACAAGCCGCGTCAAGGACGTGATTGACCCCTCTGGCAAAAGTTCCCTGATCTTCTTTTCGGTTTCTTGGGATACCCATTTGTTGATTGTTTGATGTGAGGCTTCCGGAGCATTGGCGAAATCAAGCAGTTCGGCGGCTGCACCGTAGTTCACGACTAGAAGCTTACGGTAACTCTCGAGCAATTTGTATTCGCTCTCCACCCATAACGAGTTTGCAAGGTGCAGTTGGAACTTTTCGTCTTCTGTGACAGCAAGCCTTTCCCCACGTCTGGCAAGCTCAAGATCCAGCGCGTTAAAGGCGATATGGAGACGTTCCTGGGAAAGCATGAAATGAAGCGCGCTCGCTATTTGCTCCTCGGTTGTTCCTCGGGCACCTCCGTACATCATGACAAGGCAGAGCGAAATGCTGTGGGGCGAAAAGAAAAAGTTGTCTTTTGAATTCCAAAGGGTTTGAAACAGATCAAAAGCGAACTCGGTGTTCCCGGCGATCAGGGCACATTGTTCGGCAAGTCTCACTTTGGGACACAGCTTTCGCCCTATTTGCCACTGCGCCTCCTCCTGCTGAGAAGAGGTTCCTTCCTTCGCAGCGACGAGGACTCCACTGTGGATCGTGAGCACTCCCACAAATGCAATCAAGCCGATAAGCCCAACCAAGCAGATCCAACTGATACGGTTCATCGCGACGCTCCCTTTTGCCGCGGATTGCTTTACGGACGGACCAGTTTGACTCTTGCTGGGGTCACGCATTGTTTCTTGACTCCCTTCGCCACCGTACCGTCAACGCTTCGTGCGATGGCGATCCCTACTACCCTACTTGGGTTTGCGTGCTCTAACACCATCTTCTGTTCGATTGCGTCGATTGGTGGAAAAGGAAACTTTGATGAGAAATGCGTCTTACGCGAGGTATAATGGTTGCGATGTCAGCTTTCCTATCAGGACCTTCGTCCTACAGTATACTACATCAAACCCAGACGAATAGCTCACTTATTACATATAGCACAAAAAT
>JAUWOJ010000026.1 GCA_030612175.1 Candidatus Bipolaricaulota bacterium
TAGTTGATTGGTTTGATTCGTTCAATTGGTTAAGTAAGGAAGGGCGAAAGGCAGTAACCAGTGATGAGTAATGGGTGAAAGGCCAGGAACTGATGATTAGTTGGGTTCGTTGAGTTTGTTGAGTTCGTTGGGTGAAGCCGGGAACAGCCTCTAACGTCGGGCGCAAGACCCGACGCTACAAACGGTCTGAAAACTGATCACTGATAACTCTCTTCTCTGGTTTCCTCTGCGTCCTCTGTGGTTAACTGCTTGTTTGAGCGGCTTTCCATGTCTCAATATCTTCAAACCGCCTAATGGCTATTGTTTTTCCTTTTCTCGTTGGACCTTGGACCTTGGACGTTGGACGTTGGACCATGGTCTTCTCTGCGTCCTCCGCGGTGGAAAGTAGTTGACCGCAGAGGGAAGAAAGAGAATCGTCGATTATGAAACACTTAAGAAAGGATCCCCGAGCCGAGTTCAAGTGTGGAATGCTATTAGAGTAGTATCCTTGACAGCTCGTAGCTGCCTACTATAATTGGTTTATTGGTTGGACAAGTTGGAGGCCATTGGTGTTTAAGGAAATTAGCAGGTTGAAAAGGAAAAGCGCTTATGTGGCCGAGCAGATCCTTGCTGCCATAAGGCGCGGAGAATACAAGAAGGGGGACCGGCTTCCAGCAGAAAGAGCTATCGCGGAGCAGATGAAGGTGAGTAGAAACTGCGTTCGTGAAGCGCTAAGCGCTTTGCAGCTTAGTGGCATCCTTGAAAGCAAGGTCGGCGCGGGAACATATGTTAGGAATCCGGTTGATAGCAAAGTTGATATTGAACGGGCTCTAAACCTGGCAAAAGACACCAAGGATCTTGTAGAGATCTGGGAAGCACGCAGAGAAATAGAGATTGTCTTGATAAGACTGGCTATAGAACGGGCGACTCCTACTGATCTGAACGAAATTACAGACCATCTGGTAGAAATGAGAAAAGCTGTTAGCGCTTGTGACCAACAGGAGTATCTCGCCGCCAATGAGAAGTTTCATCTCAGCATTGCAGACAGCGCGGATAATCTTCCATTACGAAATGCCCTGCAGGCCCTTTATAGCTTCACTAACAAAGAGTTGCTGGATCATGTTAACACGGGCTACGTCATAGAAGGCATGGAGAAGTCCTTGCGGGAACATGAGCATATCCTGGAGTCTATCCGTAACGCAGATAAACCGGGATCGGCTGAGGCGATTAATGCCCATTTCAGGGAGCTGGAGAGTTATCTTGAGACCAAGTATTTAGGGAGACTGGAGGAGACAATTGCCTAGCAAAATTGGGATTCGACGGGAGGATAAGTACGATTGGGAACGGCGGACGCCGCTAACTCCACAAGATGCAAAGGAGCTGACTAATGAACATGGAATCGAGTTCATTGCTCAAACTTCTCCGAATCGAGTGTTTGGCGACAAAGCGTACCAGCAAGCTGGAATTGCTGTCGCGCAAGACATTTCTTCCTGTCCGGTTGTTTTGGGGATCAAAGAAATCCCACTTGAAGCGCTGAACCCTGAAACAACCTACGTCTTTTTCTCGCACACAATCAAGGGACAGAGCTTCAATATGCCAATGCTAAGGCATATGCTCAGCCTTAACTGTACTCTGATTGACTACGAGAAGATAACTGATGACAACGGCCGCCGCCTGATCTTCTTCGGGAACTATGCCGGGCTGGTTGGCATGATCGAGAGTCTGTGGGCAATGCAAGAACGACTTGCTTGGGAAGGGATTGAAACTCCTTTCCAGCAGATAAGGCGCGTCATTGACTACCCCGATCTTGCCAGCGCAAAGAAGGCTGTACGAAGTGTCGGAGAAAGAATCAAATCCAAAGGACTACCATCAGAGATCTCCCCGCTCGTAGTTGGATTTGCCGGTTATGGAAATGTCTCTCGTGGAGCGCAAGAGATCCTCGATCTCCTCCCCACCCGTGAGATCTCGCCACAAGATCTTGCCACATTAACAAGAAGCCCTCTTAGGTCAGATCACGTTGTATACAAGGTTGTATTCAAAGAAGAAGATACTGCCGAGTGCATTGATACTTGTCATTCATTTGACCTGCAAGACTACTACCGGCATCCGAAGCGCTACCGAGGAATCTTCTCACAGTATCTGCCTTACTTGGATGTTCTCATCAACGCTATCTATTGGGAAAAGGCGTACCCGCCGCTCATAACAAAACAGGCAGTTAAGAAATTGTACAAAGATGGGAACTGGCGCTTGCGAGTAATCGGAGATATTACCTGTGATGTGGAGGGTGCGATCGAATGCACACTCAAGTCAAGCAATCCACATAATCCTGTTTATGTATACGACCCAATTGACGAAAAGGCGACGGACGGAGTTAAGGGAAATGGACCGGTGATCATGGCAGTGGATATCCTGCCCGCTGAGTTACCTCACGAAGCATCAGTCTTTTTCAGTGGAATTCTTAAGGGTTTTGTTCCAAGTATTGCCCAAGCTGATTTCACCACGGATTTAGACTCGTGTGGACTTCCTCCGCAAATAAAACGGGCAGTAATTGTCTACAAGGGAGAACTTGCACCTGACTATCGTTATATAGAGCAGTTCCTTCTCTAGGAAGAACAGGAAAGGAGTTTCAATGAACAAAGTACTGATCTTAGGCGCTGGCCTCGTTGCCCGAGCGCTAGTCCGTTACCTTCTTGCCCAGGAAGGGTTTGAGGTCAAAGTAGCAAGTCGTACGCTTGGCAAGGCACAGGCCCTTGTTGGCGATGCGAAGAACGGATCAGCAGAACAACTTGATGTCGACAATCAAGTTGAGCTGGAGCGGCTTATTAGCGAGGCTGATCTTTCGATCAGTCTCCTTCCTTACGTCTATCATCCACTTGTAGCGAAGCTGTGCATTAAGCATAAGAAAGCTATGGTTAGCGCTTCCTACGTAAAAGAGGAGATGAAAGCCCTTGATACCGCGGCCAGGGAAGCAGGAATAGTCTTGCTAAACGAAATCGGTGTCGATCCTGGGATCGATCATATGTCAGCGATGCAGGTAATCGACCAAATCAAGACAAGCGGTGGCAAACTTATTAGCTTTTCCTCTTATTGTGGCGGCCTTCCTGCGCCGGATGCGAACAACAATCCGTTTGGTTATAAGTTTTCTTGGAGTCCGCGTGGAGTAATCCTTGCTGGAAAGAATCCAGCTCAATACCTTAAGGAGGGTAAGGTAGTTGGTGTGTCCGGTGAGGATCTCTTCTCTCATCACTGGCCGGTTGAGATCGAGGGTTTCGGCACCCTCGAAGGGTATCCAAACCGGGACAGCCTCCCCTACATCGAGACCTACGGAGTCCACGGTGTGAATAACATGTTTCGCGGGACGCTTCGCTATCCGGGCTGGTGCGAAACGATGAACAAGATCAGCGAGCTTGGCCTCCTTAGTGAGAAGGAGCGGCCTGACCTTGCCGGCCTTACGTTCGGTGAGTTCACTGGTAGACTGGTCAATAGCGCTAGAGATGACCTTAAGGACGATCTCGCGGCGTTTCTTGACGTTTCTCCGGACTCTCGTGTCCTCTCCGACTTGGAGTGGCTTGGGCTCTTGGGCGATGAGCCTCTTCCGAAAGCAGTGCATTCGCCACTTGATGTTCTCGCGGAGCGGATGCTTGAAAAAATGCGGTATGGTCCTGGTGAACGTGACCTTCTCGTGATGCAGCACGAGTTCATCGCCCGTTACCCCGATCGTACGGAGAAGACGACTTCTACGATGATCGACTACGGGATTCCGCACGGGGATTCCTCAATGTGTCGGCTGGTAGGGTTACCGGCAGCAGTCGCGGCGAAGATGATCCTGCGGGGAGAGATTGACCTTGTTGGCGTCCAAGTGCCTGTTGTCTCTGAGATCTATGAGCCAGTGCTCGCCGAACTCAAGCAAATGGGAATCTCCTTTGATGAGAAGACAGAGCAGGTAGGTTAGGGAGAGGCAGTGAAGCTAGAGTTCGGGAAGCATCATGCACTATGTCTGACCGTGCCAGCAACCTACGTATTCAATGGTTATATTGAAGCGAGAAGAAGCGACGTTGCCAGCAGTATGCAGGGAGATGGGGGATGTGCCTGGACATAGCAATCTATAACGCCAATGTCTATACGATGAATCCTCGATGTCCGTGGGCACAAGCTGTTGGTATCAACGGGGATAGGGTCGCAATCGTTGGTGATACCGCATCGATCAAACGAGCTTGTTCTAGCTCTACGGATGAGATCGATGCCAACGAACAGGTGATGTTACCTGGGTTTATCGATGCACATACACACTTTAGGTCGATGGGCGTAAGCCTGGGCAATTACCTGGATCTAAGGTCTGCTACCTCAAAACAGGATCTTCTGCAACGGTTGAAACTGTTTGTGAGGAACAAAGAGCCCACGGGTTGGGTTATCGGCGCTGGCTGGGATGAGAGCAAGTGGTCCTCCGGAGATTGTACGTTTATGACCGCAGAGGAAATAGATGTCGTGGTTTCCGAGCTGCCTGTGGCATTGGAACGGATAGACGGCCATTTGTATTGTGTAAACGGGCAGGCGCTCGACATGCTCAACCTCGATGAG
The DNA here is from genome assembly GCA_030612175.1 of Candidatus Bipolaricaulota bacterium. GTDB lineage: Bacteria > Bipolaricaulota > Bipolaricaulia > UBA7950 > UBA9294 > JAUVYF01. The sequence continues at coordinate 4,558 of JAUWOJ010000026.1, forward strand.
TCCGTGCGTGGATTGGAGATAGAAGAAGGCAAGCCGACCGGCCGACTATTTGAAGACGCTACCGCTCATGTCCGGAAAGCGATTAGGCCCGATCAAGAACAAAGCATAACTGCAATCAAGAGGGCAACAAGGCACGCGTACCAACACGGTGTGACCTCAATTCACCAGATGGTAGTTGAAGAAGAGGAATTTCGAGACGATCTTAAATCCTATCAGAATCTGTGGAGTGATAACCAGTTAGGCATACGGGCCCGTCTTTACTTTACGCCAAATGTTCTCGATGAGCTCATCGCGATTGGCCTATCTAGTGGATTTGGAGACAACAAGCTTCGAGTCGGTGGGCTGAAACTGTTTGCGGATGGATCGATCGGGGCTAAGACCGCTTGGGTTACGGAGGGATACCGTGATAACCCAGAGAATAAGGGGATGGCCTTATGGGATCGCGAAGAGCTGGAAACGCTGATGACGAAATCTCACAACAATGGAATCCAACTAGCGATTCACGCGATTGGAACTCAGGCCCTTGAACAAGTGATTACTTGTCTAGAAGCGGTCCTTCCAGAGGCTGGAGAAACGTGTCTGCGGCATAGGATCGAGCACGACGAGATGCTTACGCGAGACCAAATTAGGCGCATAAGCAAGTTGGAAGTGATTGCTTCGATGCAACCCAACTTTACCGGAAAATGGGGCCTCCCCGGCGAGATGTATGAACAGCGCTTTGGCAGCAAACGGATTGAAACCATTAACCCACTACGATGGATTGCCGATAGTGGAATAACCCTTGCCTTTGGCTCCGACTGTATGCCATTCGGCCCGCTGTACGGAGTCCACTGGGCGGTCAATGCTCCATTCGAGAGTCAGCGTCTTTCAGTGGCGGAGGCGTTGCGAGCATACACAGTGGGAGGAGCCTTCGCGGGGAATGCCGAGCAAGAAGTGGGTTCGATCGAGCACGGCAAACTTGCGGATCTGATCCTATTAGATGAGAATCCCTTCTTAGAACCCGCTTCGATCAAAGATATGAAGGTACAGTTGACCATCTTCAACGGACAGGTGGTGTACCGGGCGAACAAGGAATAGTGGAAGAGGAGGATTGAATTCGTATGTACGCAAAGGATATTGTCTCCCTCGCTCTGTTGTCAACGGAAGATATCTGTGAGATCCTGGAGACAGCTGCCAACCTAAAACTGGAGCTGCGTGCTGGAGTAAAGCATGACATGCTGGCTGGGAAGGCGCTAGCAATGATCTTTCAGAAACCTTCTCTTCGCACACGCGTCTCGTTTGAGAATGGGATGAGCCAACTGGGTGGCCACGCAATCTACTTGGGCCCGGACGACATCAGACTTGGTAAGCGCGAGACAACCGAAGATATCGCGATTGTCCTTTCCGGCTATGTTGATGGAATCATGGCAAGGGTCTTCGAGCACCGGACGATCGTCGATTTGGCGAAGTACGCGTCCGTCCCCGTGATCAATGCTCTTTGCGATCGTTACCATCCGTGCCAAATCCTTGGCGACCTATTGACGATCATGGAGAAGAAACATGTACTTGCGGGATTGACACTTGCGTTCATTGGTGATGGGAACAACGTCGCTCACTCACTCATAAACGGTTGCACAAAAATGGGAATGGGCGTCCGTGTCGCCTGCCCTAAAGGATACGAGCCTGATCAGGAAATCGTTGAAGCGGCGCGCAACGCTGGAGGTAGCGTGAAGATCTTCAACGATCCTCAAGAAGCGGCACGTGACGCGGACGTACTCTACACCGATGTATGGGCGAGCATGGGGCAGGAGGCGCAGGCTGCGGAGAAGAAACACGCCTTCCAGGGCTTTACCCTAAACGAGGGCCTCCTGGCACTGGCCGATTCCGAAGCACTCGTGATGCACTGTCTGCCAGCGCACTACGATGAGGAAATTACGTACGGTGCCTCCCGTAGCCGGGGAAGCGCGATCTTCGACCAGGCGGAGAACCGCATGCATGCCCAAAAGGCTGTTCTTGTTCTTCTGATGACATAGGAGGGTTGAGTCATGAGTGAGGCACAAGTAGTTGGTTCCGATGCGAAAAGTGACTGCCAGGTTACTGTAACCACTGCTCCATCTCTGGAGATTCAGATAAAGGCATCGAATCAACAATTGCTTGAACCGGGAATCCGCGCGGTAGTCGAGAAGACTGCTAGCGCGCTTGGGGTAAGTAAAGCAAAGGTCGCGATAACCGATAGGGGAGCGCTTGATTATGTGATCTCAGGAAGAGTAGAGGCAGCTTTACGACTGACCTTCCCCGAGCTGACCAGCGCCACATCGCAATCCATTCCTCGTGAAGCAAGCGAGCGACACCGTATACGTCGTAGCCGACTGTATGCACCGGGAAACAATCCTCGGCTACTTATCGGCTTGGAGCTCCACGGCGCCGATTGCGTCGTTGTTGATCTTGAGGATTCAGTCCCTCTAAGCGAGAAACGGGCGACGCGCATCCTTGTCAAATACATACTAACAGCAGTCAAGTTTCCCGAGGTCTGGGTAAGGATCAATGCACTTGATACCTATGGCCGGGATGACCTTGCCGAGATTCTGCGTGGCCGACCACACGGAATCTGTCTTCCCAAGGCCGAATCGTCCGCGGACGTTATTTCCTTGTCCAAAGAGATAGAGGAACTTGAAAGCAGCTATGGGATTAGCAGCGGAACAACCTATATTATGCCGATTATCGAGACGGCGAGAGGCGTGCTTCACAGCGAAGAGATTGCTTCCGCTGACCAACGAGTTGTGATCATTGCCTTTGGGGCTGAGGACTTTACCCGCGACATGGGAGCAAGACGGACAGAGAAATCCCTGCTCTTCGCGCGTTCTATGATCGTCACCGCGGCAAAGGCTGTGGGAATACAGGTTTCCGATACAGTTTACTCCAATCTGGATGATGAGAAAGGCTTGATTGCTGAGGCCAAACAGGCACGCAATCTTGGCTTTGATGGAAAAGGTGTGATCAACCCTCGCCAGATAGAACCAATCCATGCGGTGTTCTCTCCAACTGAACAGGAAACAGAGGAAGCGCGACAGATCGTGGCGGCAGCGGAGGAAGCAGAGGAACATGGGCTTGGCGCAATCGCCATTGAAGGAAAGATGATCGACAAACCGGTTCTTGCCCGAGCGCAACAGACACTGGAGCTTGCCGCACTAGTCAATAAGGGAGGTTGGTGATGAAAAACGTGCTTGGCCGTGAAATCCCGGAAAGACTTGGAGAGAGAAAGCTTCGGGTTTTTGAAGGAGCGTTTGCCACTACCCCCGCCGGGAGAAAAGCGGACCGCCCGCAAAAGGTGATCAAACCAGGGGAGAACAAGGTGCTCTCTTCGATCGAACAAGCTATTGAGAAAACCGGCCTCTCCGATGGAATGACAATCTCCTTTCACCACTCCTTCCGCCAAGGGGACCGCTTAGTGAACCAGGTCATGGACGCTTGTGCCCGAATGGGAATGAGAGATCTGCGGATATTCCCAACCGCGTTGTTCCCTGTTCATGAGCCGCTAATCAAGCACATAGAAAACGGAGTCATCACTCGCATTGAGGGATCGATGAATGGGCCGGTGGGGGCTTTCATATCTCAAGGTGGAAAGCTTAGGGCTCCAGCGGTCCTTCGTTCCCATGGTGGACGGTGGCGCGCAGTGGAAGCAGGGGACGTAAGAATCGATGTCGCGTTTATCGGCGCCTCTCAGGCCGATCCTTATGGGAATGCTAACGGAATACACGGGAAGACCCCATGTGGGCCGATTTCCTTCTCGGCGGTTGATGCAATGTACGCTGAACGGACGGTCGTGGTAACAAATGACCTCGCCCCCTATCCGGTTTACCCCTTCGAGATTCAGCAAGGGTGGACCGATTATGTGGTCGTTGTCGATGAGATCGGCGACCCAGATAGTATCGCCTCGGGGACACTTAAGATCACCCGTTCCCCGACGCGTCTTCGGATCGCCAGGCTTGCCGCCGATGCGGTGGTGGCATCAGGCTATCTCAAGGACGGATTCAATTTCCAAGGAGGAGCGGGTGGAATCTCCCTTGCCGCAACCAAGTTTGTTGGAGAAGAAATGGCCAAAGATGGCGTCGTCGCGGGTTTTGCCATGGGTGGCGGAACGAAGCTCATTGTCGACATGCTGCATCAAGGAACTATACGAACGATCCTCGACGGACAGGCGTTTGATCTTGCAGCGGTCGCGTCCCTGCGCGAGGATGCGAACCATGTGCTTATGGATCCCGGGCAATATGCTAACTACGATTCCCGCGGTTGCTCTACCTACATGCTAGACGCGGCGTTTCTCGGTGCAACGGAGGTAGATTTTGATTTCAATGTCAATGTGAACACCCACTCAGATGGACTCCTACTGCATGGAATCGGAGGACATCAAGACGTTGCCTCCGGATCGAAGATGACCGTGATCACTATTCCCACACTGCGTGGAAGGCTCCCCGTAATTGTTGACCGAGTAACGACGGTAACAACGCCAGGGGAGGTAGTAGATGTGATAGTCACTGAGCGCGGTCTCGCCGTCAATCCAAAACGAAAGGATTTAGCCGAGCGTTTTCAGAGGGCCGGGCTACCTGTACGCACCCTTGAAGAGATCAAGCAGGAGGCAGACGGATTTACCCAGCCTCCACGCAAGCCCATGTTCGGAGACGAGGTAATTGCTCTCGTCGAATGGCGAGATGGAACGATAATCGATACAGTGAGGAGGGTTGTTGGATGGGAATAAGAGAGGAACTGCTTTTAGTGCTACCGGAGATTGAGCTAATCAAAGATCAAGATCTGCAAGAGAAAGTAATCACAACCTGGGTAGAGGCGCTGCAACGAGGAGGATGGGCAGTACACGATATTGAGCGGATGCCATTTACCTTAGCGAAGAAGGTGGATCTCAACTTTGCTCAGCATGTACGCAGCGTAACCAAGATCTGCATAGCGGTAGAGGAAACCTTTGATGAGATGTATGGAAGCGCGCTGTCACTCGATCGTGATGTGCTGATTGCTGGAGCACTGCTCCACGACGTGGGAAAGCTCCTGGAGATGGAGGAGGAGGATGGAATATTCAAGAAGACCGCAGCGGGCAAACTTGTGCGCCATCCGTTCTCCGGGGTCGCCCTCGCTGATGCCAATGGCCTTCCTGCGGAAGTCCTTCACATCATCGGGACTCACTCCAAAGAAGGGGACCCATATAAAAGGACGCCGGAAGCGATCATCCTTCATTACGCCGATTTCATGAACTTTGATCCGATCGAGGGTTAGAAACAAGGTTTCATCCCCAGGGGAGTGATCTGAATGGGAATGAGTTTTGCGCAAAAGGTATTGGCGGCGAAGGCGGGGCTGCAATCAGTCGCTGTCGGGCAGATCGTGGAGATTGAACCTGATTACTGCCTCTCGCACGACAATACGGCCGCTATCTCGAAGACATTCAAGAAGATTGGGGTCGAGCGGGTGAAGTATCCCGAACGGTTCGTGATTGTCCTCGATCACACCGTGCCCGCTTCAATCGAAAAGTATGCCTTGGGTCATAAGGAGATCCGCGAGTTCGTGTATGAACAGGGGATCGCAAACTTCTATGATGCTGGTGTCGGAATCTGCCATCAGGTTCTGCCGGAGAAGGGGTTCGCTCTTCCCGGTAAGCTGATCCTGGGCTCTGATTCGCACACTACTACCTACGGAGCATTTGGTGCCTTCTCGGCAGGGGTTGGCCGATCTGAGATGGCCGTCCTCTACGCGACCGGGAAGATCTGGTTGAAGACCCCAGCGAGTTTCAAGATCGTCGTCTCCGGGCAGTTAGAAGAACCCATTACATCTAAAGACCTCGTCCTAAAGATCATTGGCATGATAGGAGCCGACGGAGCGCTGTACCGCTCAATCGAGTTTACAGGGAGAGCGATTGAACAGATGAGCCTTTCCTCTCGCATGGTATTGTCGAACATGGCGATAGAGTGTGGCGCGAAGAACGGCTACATCGCTCCTGACAAGAAAACATTTGCCTTTCTCGATGGGCGTGCTGTGTGCGAGTACACAGCAGTCTATCCCGATCCCGATGCCAAATACGAGAAAGTACTTGAATTCGACGCCACAAGATTAGATCCGCAGGTAGCAAAACCACACACCGTGGACAACGTGTCGCCGATTGAAGACGTGATTGGCACAAAGATTGACCAGGCTCTCATTGGCACATGCACCAATGGCCGCCTGGAAGACCTGCGCTTAGCAGCGAAGATTCTCTCCGGAAACAGAGTGGCACATGGCGTGCGACTGCTTATCCTGCCCGCTTCACAAGAGGTGCTTCTGGGTGCGCTCAAAGAGGGACTAATCGAGACATTCGTTGAAGCCGGCGCTCTTGTGTTGAACCCTGGCTGTGGCCCATGCCTTGGGGCGCATCAGGGGGTGCTTGCTCCAGGAGAAGTATGCCTTTCCACGGCGAATCGCAATTTTAGAGGGAGAATGGGATCGCGTGATGCCGAGATCTACCTTGCTTCGCCGGCAACAGTCGCCGCCTCGGCGATCACCGGTGTAATCACCGATCCACGTGCGGAGTTCGTAGGAGGTACGAAATGATCGAAGGACGAGTATGGAAGTACGGAGACGATGTCAATACGGATGTCATCTTCCCCGGCAAGTACACCTATCAACCGCTGGAGCCAGCGGAGATGGCCGAGCACGCCATGGAAGACCTCGACGTGAGCTTTGCAGGCGAAGTAAAGAAAGGAGATGTAATCGTTGCCGGGTATAACTTTGGCTGTGGCTCATCGCGTGAGCAAGCCGCAACCTGCTTAAAGGCCGCTGGTATAGCTGCTGTTATCGCCAAATCCTTCTCACGCATCTTCTTTCGTAACGCGATCAACAATGGACTACCCGTGATCGAACTTGAAGATGGAGTCGATGACATGGAGAAGGGCGATACGGTGTCGATTGACTTTGAAGCGGGGACAGTGACGCACAAGGGTAATGCGTATCACTTCCCCGCCCTTCCGAAAGAGGTCCTTGCCATCCTTAACGACGGCGGCCTGATCCCGCATGTTCGAAAGCAGTTAGGGAGGGAGTGAGTGTTGCATTTCAAGCATTTTACCGCAGAGGGCACGGAGATCGCGGAGGAAAACCAGGGTCCAAAGTCCAAGGTCCAGCGTCCAAAGCCGAAAGATAGTAACTAGTAACGAGTGATGAGTAATGGGTAACGTAGAGCAACCATTACCCTGGATTCCCGGGCCCTGCCGTGGACCCGATCCTCTCACTCAAGCATTCAACTATCCACCTACGAGCTGCATCAGCATGCACCGTCATTCCGGCGAAGGCCGGAATCCAGTCAAGCAGTGGTTTCATACGGATCCCGCCAATTCGGATTACTTCTCTCGATCAATTGCAGTTTCCATGTTCGCTTCCAATTGTCTAACATCTTTTCTGTTGTTGTCAGTGTAGCTCCTTTACCATTCGATGAAAACCTCGATAACCAATGCGCCGACTCAACTGCTCTATCTCGACAGTGGCTACTATTCGGTATCCAAGATGTTCATAAAGACTGCTCACTTGCCTGTTCCCAATCTCAACAGTCAAAGAGCACTTGCCCAGACCCAACGTTCTTGCCTTGCTCTCCCCCCAACTCAACAGGTGTGTACCGATACCCTGTCCTTGAAAACTCGGCAAGACGGCGAGGCTATTGATAAAGTATTCCTCAGCTTCCGCTTCCTTCACTCCCATGAGCGGTAAGCCTCTTCGTAGAAAGCGAAACATACCTGGCAATCCACATACGACAAACAGTTGTCTTGCCATTGGGAATCTCAAAGATTCGATCTCTCTGCTGGAATAAGCAAGCAATAACCCCACTACCCTCCCACTCATTTCCGCTACATCGACAAACTGGTAGCTAAACCGATTTGCCTCTCTCACAAAGAGCT
>JAUWOJ010000009.1 GCA_030612175.1 Candidatus Bipolaricaulota bacterium
AACGCCTAGCATCGACGATGAATCGCTCGTGTTTAGCTCTACATATGCGCTCCACTTCATCCCATGCCTCGACATGAAATCGCAGCAGTTTGTCATCAATCTCAACCAACTCTGCCCTCACGTTTACTCGCATTCCCACTGCTGTTGCTGCCAGATGATGGAGGTCAATGTGGGTGCCAACTGTCTTCTGGCCAGCCTCGCAGAACCCGACAAGGACCGGAGTTGCCAGCACTTCAACGAGACCGCTCCCCAAGGCGCTGGCTAGGTGCTCAGCCTTTACCACCCATTTCATTTCTCAACCCCGACCTTCAGCATCAATGCTCCATCTTTCTACTTGGTACGCAAGAGAATAATTTACCACTGGGGACGGGCAACTTTTCATGTGGATACTGCCCGAAAAGTAGCCTGTCCCTTTTTTTATGCTTATGCTTCCTCATCTTGTCTCGTGATTTTGGGCACGGGCAGTACCGTGTAGCGGTGGCCGGTGATGAGAAGAAGTCGCTCGATGTCACTTCGGCGAATCGCCAGCGTACTGGTGTTCACCAATGGATGACATCGTAGAACTTCTGCCTTCCAGAGGTCCGCATCCAGAATCACCTCGACGGCGCTTTCGATGTCATTAACGATGGCTAACAGGCTAACCGCGCCAGGCTCAATGCCGAGATACTTCTTGAGTCGCTCTGATGACGCGAAGCTAAGATTCGAGACTCCAAGTGCGCGAGAGAGAGATTTCAGATCAACTGACGTATCGTATCTTACCACTACAAGGAAATGGCGACGCCCTTTCTTGTCTCTGACAAGCAAGTTTTTGGTGTCGGTGCCCGGCACTGGAGGAACAAGCTGTTCGGCCTCTTCACAAGTGAATACCGGTGGATGGTCGACACGTTCATACTCGATAGAGTGCTCGGCAAGGAATTGATAGATATTCATAATCATTCAGAAAGAAGGATAACGATCTGTGCGCATCCCTGCAATGTGGCAGCACAGGTACTCCGCGTATTGCTTGATGCTGCCGCTAACTTCTTGGGGTGCGTGTCTCGCATATCGACACAGGTGCTCTTGTGCGCCATCCCACAGATTAAGTATTAAGCGAATAGTCGTGTTGGGTTATAGCTTTTCGGATGATACTAGGCTACCATCAGCGCTAACGTAGAATGTGGTAGAGACAAGAGGAAACGCCAGAAATAGAGCTCTAACTCTGACACCTTGCCAAACCATTCTGCGAAAGGCTCATGTGAAGAGCACGAGTAACCAGTCGAAATACAAGTGGTATGTGCTTGCTCTGTCCGCATTGACCCACTTCTTTGCGGTCGCCATGCCGACGATGTGCATGCCTGTTCTCTTCAAGGAGATATCCGAGGATTTGGGGCTGAGTCTCCTTCAGATAGGCGCGATATGGGGCGTGAGCTCTGTCAGTGGCATTCTCACGGGACTGATTGGTGGTTCACTCGGCGACCGGTTTGGATCAAAGCGCACTCTAGGGCTAACCTGCCTGTTAGTTGGAGTAGCTGGTGCACTGAGGGGACTCTCGGGAAGCTTTGCCACTTTGACAGTGACTGTCTTTCTGTTTGGCTTCTTGGTCCAAGCTATACCAACAAACGTTCACAAGACTTGTGCCACCTGGTTTTCATCACGGCATTTGGGGCTGGCTAACGGCATTGTATCAATGGGTATGGCGCTTGGCTTTCTGGTCGGGTCAATGATTAGTGCTACAGTATTATCTCCCTGGCTTGGTGGCTGGAGGAATGTCTTGTTTTTTTACGGTCTCATCTCGATTGCAGTCAGTGTCCTGTGGCATTTCATACAGCCCATGCCTGGTAAGGCTCCGTCAGCTAGTAGCGCAAGCACGGTGTCGCTGCGCCAGGCATTGTCACATGTAGTCCGCCTCAGGAGTGTGTGGCTTCTTGGACTAGCCATGTTGAGCATAGGAGGCTGTCTCCAGGGAATGTTCGGGTATCTGCCATTGTATTTGCGGGAGATAGGATGGCCGGCGACCAGCGCTGATGGGGCGCTGGCCGCTTTCCACGGGATTAGCGCGGTTTTCGTTATTCCACTGGCCTTGCTGTCCGATAGGCTTGGCTCAAGGAAAGCGGTTCTCATTGCAGCCACGCTAATGACTGCGATTGGAGTAGGACTGTTGTCCATTGCTCGGGGCCCCGCGGTTTGGCTCTCTGTGGCGGTTGCAGGCATCGTTCGTGATGGCTTCATGGCAGTCCTTATCACCATGATTATAGAGATAAAGGGAGTTGGAGTAACTCGTGCCGGAACAGCAGTGGGGCTAGTAATGGTCTTTTCCCGACTGGGTGGCCTTGTTTCTCCTCTCCTTGGCAACAGCTTGGCTGATATCAATCCAGGATTACCCTTTATTTTCTGGGCAGCTCTGGCCCCTATGGCCTTATTTGCTCTTTATTTCGTCAAAGAAAACAAGGCACGAAAGCCGATAATTGGCCAATAATACTACATACTACACAGGTACCATAACAGCCTATGAGGTGGTGATATCCAGGATGTCGCGTAACATTGTCGCCGCGGAAGGGATCGGAGTAGTCTCCTTGATAATCGCAGTGATAGTCCCGTAAATGTCGGTGTGATAAACGATTCCCATCTCTTTTCTATCGAGACGTCCCAAGGGATGCTCAACTGGAAGGGCGCATGGCTCAACCACAAGTGTGTACGTTCCATTCTCTGTTCGTGTGGCGACAGCAAGAAGCCGCATCTTTCGCCCATGTTCAGCTTGTCGTCTCACCAAGTTGGGGTCAATCCCCCTGATGCCCTTTCGGTTGACATCCTCCAGGTGAGCTGGAAAACCAAGGACCGAATTAGCCAGGATGACAAGTTTTGCTGCCGCATCCCAGCCATCGATATCCCAACCTTCGTCCGCCTCAAGCACACCTTCTGTCCGCGCGCGAGTGAGCGCATCTTCCCAGGTGGTACCCTCACTAAGAAGGTCAAGGATAAGTTCGGTAACAAGATTGGGAATCGTCTGGATGCAGCTGATCGTGGCTCCACGCAGGTCCCGCATCCCGAGATAGAGCACAGGAAGTCCGCCAGCGACCGTCCCGCCAAAGCGAAGACATACGCCGTGCTTTGCCGCGAGCTGGGTCAGTTCCTGGTAGGCAAGAACAATCGGCCCTTTGTTCGGCGTCACGACGTGCATGCCTCGGGAGAGGGCGGTGCGGATGCATGACATTCCTGGCTCGCCAGCGCTATCCAGGTGCACAGGGGATGCCTCGCAGAGGATGTCGGCCTTCAGTCTGGCGACAAGCGACAATGCACTAATGCCTCTCTTGCCTGCCTCCGGGTAGTCGCCCACGGATCCGCCTGCCTCCTTGCTCCGAACGAGGTTCTCAAGATCAAGACCACCGGGGTCCTCGGCGATACCATGGGAGTCTGCCGCGCCAACCACGCGGAGATCGAGACCATAGGATGCGCGAAGCGCGGAGCCCTTCTTAGAGAGAAGCAGCACAAAACGCCGGCCCAGATTTCCCACGCCAACGAGCACAATCCGTATTGTCCGCTCTCTCACTCCTGTCTCCTCTTGCAGCTTCAAGAGATGCATGCAAGACCATATATCATCCTCCGTCTTTCTGCAAGGCAACTGGTGTATGAGGTGTTCCCCGCGGCTGCGCGAACAGTCATCGGCATTTGTCAAAAGGGAGGACCTCTGTCCTGCAACCAAAGCGGAAAAAGATAGTCGGCAGTCTGGAGTCGAGAAGCAGTCGGCAGCCAAAACCAGTTGAATAGTCAAGTAGTTGAATAGTTGATTGGTTTGATTCGTTCAATTGGTTAAGCAAGGAAGGGCGAACTGAAAACTGACTACTGACAACTGATAACTGATTGGTTGAATAGTTGAGTGAGTGCAACGAACGGGCGAGAGAAAAGCTTCATGTCAAAAGGAGGTCGTTATTCCACCGCGTACCTTGCGCGGAGTGTGAGGAGCCCAATTATTGTTGGTTCACCTAGTGTGCTGTGAAGTTAAGTTGCGGTGTGTATAGACGGCGAGTACCATTTAGCCGTGCAGCACGGGCGGGCCTCAATCGCTGTTCTTGTACTTCCGATGCGAAGCGGCTCCGGATCTAACTTGGTGGCGCTAACCGTGCAAAGTTACAGGTGATCATGTTGTTTCTCGATGTCATAATGCCGGTTGTCTTGGTTGCTGGTGTTGGCTATGTCTTCGCTCGATGCATAAAGCTTAGAACGACTACGGTAACTAAGCTTGCCTTCTATGTGTTCACTCCAGCGCTCATCTTCCAGTCTCTTGTTACTCACTCAATTACGGTAGAGGACTTTACGTACACTTTGATATTCCTGGCGATTGTATTCGCGATCCTGTTCGTCCTTAGTCTGGTAGGACTGCGGCTTCTCGGATGGGATCCAGAAACAAGAGCTGCATCGATTCTTTCTCTTTGTTTCAATAACACAGGCAATTACGGGCTTCCAATTCTCCTGTTCGGCTTTGGTGAGGCTGCGTTCACGTTGGGGGTCATCTACATGGTAACTCAGATGGCATTCGTAGTGATCTTCGGTGTTGGCGTCGCCAGCTGGCAAAAGGGGATATCCGTTCGAAAACTGATGTTGAGCATTCTTAAGGTTCCCTGGTTGTACGCGTTCTTGCTTGCGTTGGTTGTTCGCGCCTTTTCCATTTCGCTTCCGCTTGCGATTTCACGGCCGATCGAATTACTGGCCCAGGCAGCAATTCCTCTTCAGCTGGTGCTTTTGGGGATGGTCCTCTCCGGGGTCCGTGTCCGGGGCCTGCTTCACCAAGCGGCGCTCCTAACAGCAGCCAAGTTGCTCATCCCACCTATTGTTGCTTGGGGAGTGACAGCTGCTCTTGGGATCGAAGGGCTGTTGCGGGCGGTGTTGATTGTCGAAGCGAGTACCCCCACCGCAGTCAACGCCCTTATCCTCTCGCTTCAGTACGACCGACGACCCGATCTCACTGCCTCGGTGGTACTGCTAACCACAGTGGGTAATCTGGCGACAATGAGTGTGTTGCTCACGTTACTGCGGTAGAGGAGGGCGTGGCTTTCGCCTTCTCATCTCACGGAGTGGAAAGCCAAAATGGGCCGTATTGGCTCTGTGGATGAATGGAAAGACTAGGTAAAGAGAGGAAAAGGCTTGAGCTCAGGGACCCTTTTCCTGCGGGTGCGCCGCACTTTAAGGACTCGTGTGCTCTGTCGCGGCTGAACTAGCGGAGCCTCCTGGATTAGTTCAGCGAATCCCTCATCTTCACCGATCTCCTCATAAGAACGATAGATGCGGTTGTAGCGAGCGCGATCAAATCCACTCACGCGGACTTGCGGATATCTCGAGGCAAGTTCCCGGAGTTGGGCTTGTTTCCGTTTGTAGAGGGTTTCAAGGGGCAGGAGGGGCATCACATGGGCAACCGGCTCGCGTCCAGAGGCAAGCGCCACCTCAATCAAGGAGAATCTCTCCTCGCGTGTTAGATTGGTATTGTCGACACACACGACTTCCGCGCGCGATTCAACTGTCTCCACAAGGACAGCGGCGAAGATCCGATCCACGGCCTCTTCATAGGAAAGGTCAAAGTCCCGATTGAAAACCATCCGCCGAATGTGATCCTTTGACACCACTGCCCACTCTGGGTGGCTCTCACAAAAAGTCGTTTTCCCCGACCCGGAGTGGCCAATTAAGACAACCAGTTTTTTCATCTTGTGCCCCTTCACCTCGTTCACCCGGTAGAAGTATGGCAGAACACCACTCTCAGATCAAGTCAGCGTTTCAGGGAAGGGGAATGGACAAGTGTATCCACAGAAAGTGGCCCACATGGCTGTCCGCGACATTGGTGTGCCAGTTGCCGTGTTATTGAAGCATTCGCTGTAAGGCGCTGCTGCTTCTGCTCTTGTTGAACACAATGCGCGACTTCGATCATATAGGTCGGCCCGAGACTGTTTTCACGGACAAGCAGATCGCCTCACGTTCTTAGACCCGCTCAGCATTTCAGCAAGTTGGCGTAACGCTGCAAAGATGGTATCCTGCTAGTAATTGGAGGGTCTAATGAAGGGAAAGCTTCTTAGTGTCTTGGTTATTGGTGGTCTTGTAGCGATCTTTATCGTTGCGAACTTCGGTCAGGTAGATATTACTTTCCTTGGATGGAAGGTTAGCGCTGCTCGACAACAGCTATACTCAGGTCTCGTAATAGCAGGGTTTGTTGCTGGAGCAATAGCTAGATCTATGTTTAGTAGGCGATGTTATGTTGCTCCACAAGATAACACTCCCCCATCGCCTGAAGAACTTGAATAGAACCTATTGGCCGAGCGAGGCACACAAAATGTGGTTGTGCCTCGCTCCTTATTCTCTCTGTCAGTTGCTAGGTTGTTCTTCCTTCTTTTCTTCAGCTAAGTTGTCCAGGAAACGGAGATAGTCCGACTTAGTGGAGAGCACGATAGAAGTATTACCCTTAAGCGCTGTTTCATAGGATTCCAGGGTACGCCAGAATTGGTAAAAATCCGCGTCCTGGTTATAGGCGTTGGCATAAATCTCCAAAGCCCGCGCATCCCCTATTCCCATTTCTTCTTCGGCTGCTTTGCGTGCATCCGCTAAGATAATCTCTCGCTCCTTATCTGCTTGCGAGGTGATTATCTTTGCTGCTTCCTCTCCTTCAGCTCTAAGCTGAGCAGCAATCCTCTCTCTCTCAGAACGCATCCTGGCAAACACTGCTTGCTCAATTTCAGTTGGCAAATCTGCGCGTTTGATGCGCACATCAATTAGCTTAATCCCAAACTTTATCAACTTAGCACGACTGGTCGCCGTTACCTCCTGCAAGTACACCAGCCGTTTCTCTGAAACGATTTCGTCCAGGCTGTGCTTGGCCAAGACATCGCGCAAGTCCGAGTAAACGATATCATCGATGCGGCTCTGTGCAGTTGAAATCCTTCCCCCATTAGCTTCGATGAATAGTTGCGGTTCCCCTACTCGCCAAATAGCATAGTTATCGATGGTTAATCGTTTCTGATCAGAGGTGAGGATGTCACGTGGCTGAATGTCATAACTAAGGACACGGTCGTCAAGATAAACAACCTTATTGATAAATGGTATTTTGAGTTGGAGGCCTGGTTGTTCAACCACTCGGATAATCTCTCCAAAGCGAAGAACTGCAGCCTTCTTGGTCTCATCTACAGTAAAGGTAAACAAGTTGAAAACAATCAATGCTGCTACTACTATCCCAACAAAGATTACTAGCTTACGCATGGCTACTCACCTCCCTCTGGAAACCTGTTTAGATCGAGCAGCTTGAGTATGCCGTTATCTTGTTGTGGCAAAATAATCTTCTCCATACCTGGGAGAATCTTCTCCATTGTTTCGATGTATATGCGTGTTCTAGTCACCTCTTCTCCTAGTTCGTACTTCTTAAGGACTTCTAGAAAACGGGAGACTTCTCCTTCCGCCCGCTTGATCCTCTCTTGCGTGTACGCTGCCGCTTGATTTAAGATCTCTTGTGCGTTTCCACGAGCACGTGGAAGGATATCAAGCGCGTATTCCTCTCCATGATTTACTAGCTTGTCTTTGTCCTGACGTGCGCTGTTCACATCATCAAAAGCGGAAACAACAGAGCGTGGAGGTTTTACATCCTGCAACTGTGCGTTGCTTATTACAATACCTGCTCCATAGCTATCAAGGAGGGCCTGTAAAGCAATAAGTGTGTTCATGCCGATTTGATCACGCTCGGAGGTTAAGGCCTCGTCGACCGTTCTTGTCGCTACTTGTTTTCGCAGCACAGCCTCCGCGGCTTGCTTAGTAATCACTCTGGGGTCAATCAGATTGAACGCGAATTGCTCCGGATCCTTTACTCTGTACTGAACTACCATTTCCATGTGTATGATATTTCCATCGCCAGTGAGCATTAGTGCCTCTGTCTCTATTTCTTGATATCGTGGATTAGGTGGAGGAGATATTGTCCTAAACCCGATTTCCTCCTTTCGTATACCCAATGTATTTACGATAACCACGCTTTCTATCGGGCCGGGAAGGTGATAGTGCAGACCCGGACCAACGGTTTCCACATAACGCCCAAACTGCTTCACCAATCCCACTTCCGATGGACCAACAGAATAGATTCCCGTCAAGAAATAGATGATGATAACAGCACCTATCAACAACCAACCGACCCAGCCCTGCAATTTACGCATGCCATCTTGCCAAGTTGGGTTTTCCTGATCCCTGTTCTGTTCCAGTACACGATCCACAAAACCCATGAGTTTCCCTCCTTTAGGCCAACTTAACCGCTGTTCCGTAAGCAAGAATCTCTGCTGCGCCAGACATAGTCTGCGAAGTAGTAAAGCGCATTCCTATTACGGCATCTGCTCCTAATTCCTCTGCTTCCTTCACCATACGTTCAACAGCTTGATTACGTGCCTGAGACAGCATCCGTGTGTACTCCTTAATCTCTCCGCCAACAATATTGCGCAGGCCGGCCATGATATCTCGCCCCATGTGGCGGGCGCGAATTGTGTTCCCGCGCACGAGCCCAAGTACCTCGCCAATCTCTCTCCCCTTGATTGTCTCAGTCGTTATCAGAAACATTGTGACTCTCCTTTCTTCGTTCTCGGATTAAACCGACAATGGTAGTGATAAGGCCACTCACTCCAACAAGGATTACTACCTTAAAGAAATTCCCGATTCCCGGTGCCGCAATGATTGTGCGA
Source organism: Candidatus Bipolaricaulota bacterium (assembly GCA_030612175.1). Lineage (GTDB taxonomy): Bacteria > Bipolaricaulota > Bipolaricaulia > UBA7950 > UBA9294 > JAUVYF01. The sequence continues at coordinate 8,667 of JAUWOJ010000009.1, forward strand.
ACCAAGAAATACCCAGCATATCCTCCGAGAAGTATTCCCGCCAATATCATTAGCCAGTAGCCAAGTCTGAGTATTTCTCCTCCTTATCTGCTCCTAGATGTCACTCCACCTTGTACCACACTTAACTGTAACTTGCAAGGGGAGACGTAGTTCCATCACCTGTTCCATTTCCTCTTTGACTTGTTCCATCACTTGCTCACAATACTCTTCTTCCACCTCAAAGATCAATTCGTCATGGACTTGCAGGAGCATCTTGGCCTTAACTATGTCTTCCTCAATCAACCGGTCTATCCTAAGCATCGCCAGCTTGATCAGGTCGGCAGCACTTCCCTGAATGGGGGTATTTACCGCGTTTCTCCTGTCGAAATTCCGCCTAGCCGTATCTCTCGATGTTATGTGAATAAGTGGCCTGCGCCGGCCAAGTATTGTCTCTGTGTAGCCATGTTCTTCGGCAAGCTTTATCATCTTGTCAATCCAATGCTTTGCCTCTGGGTAAGCGGTGAAAAACCGATCAATGTAAGCCTTAGCTTCAGCCTGTGAAATGGACAGTTCTCGGGCCAACCCGTACGGGCTAATCCCATAGAGAATCCCGAAGTTGATTCGTTTGGCGGCGTTGCGCAGTCTGTAAGTCACCATTTCCTCGGTAATCCCAAAAATTCGGCTCGCAGTCAGGCGATGCAAATCCTCTCCATGTTTGAATGCCGCGATCAATCCTTTATCTTCAGATAGGTGTGCCAATAGTCGCAGTTCTATTTGCGAATAGTCAGCTCCGATTAGTAGCGACCCTTTTGGAGCTATGAACGCCCGGCGAATCCTCTCTCCCACCTTGGTGCGAATGGGAATGTTTTGCAGGTTGGGGTCAGAGGAAGAGAGCCGTCCGGTGGTAGTAGAAGTCTGATGAAATGATGTGTGGATTCGTCCGGTTCGTGGGTTCACCGCGGCAGGCAGGCGCCTGATGTAAGTGGTCATCAGTTTCTCCAACTCTCGATACGTAAGTAACTTCCCTGGCAACGGATGTTCCGTTGCCAACCTGACTAATACGCGCGCGCTTGTCGAGGGTCCCGTCTTCGTTCTCTCGATCACTGGAAGACCGAGGTGATCAAATAGCACCTCGGCCACCTGTTTTGGGGAGTTGGGATTGAAGCGTTCACCGGCAATTTCATACAAGTCCTCTTTGACAGTTGCCAGTTCTTTTCCGATTTCCTCGCCTTGGATGGCCAGGATTCCCTTATCCAGAAGAACACCGTTTTGCTCCATTCTTGCCAGCACTGAGACAAGAGGAAGTTCCACTTCCTGGAAGAGCTTGGTTGCCTGCACCTTGTGCATGGCCTTTTCCAGAGGTACTTTCAGGCGAAAGACGATCTCCGCGTCTTCCGCAGCATAGAACGTCGAGCGTTCTATCGGAACAGCAGCGATTGAGCCGTCCTTGCCGGCAACCTCGGCGTAGGAGAGCATTTTGTAGTTTAGATAAGAGCTTGCGATCCTTTCTAAGTTATGCCGACGTTCGTCCGGTTGGGCAAGATGTGAAGCAAGCATTGTATCAAAGCAGATCCCTCTTGGATGCAGTCCGTATCTATAGAGGATGATCAAATCGTATTTCAGATTCTGCCCAATGATCTGTGGATGTGTCGACTCAATAAGTCCGCGTAGTGCTTCTAGAACTTCACTACATGCAAGTTGGCAAGGAGCTCCAAGGTAGTCATGTCCAACCGGGACATAATAACCTTCGTATGGCTGCGGCGAGATGGCGATTCCTACGATCTTGGCTTGCATCGGATCACGACTCGTTGTCTCTAAATCAATTGAAAACATTTTCTGCTTTGCCAGCTTTGTAACCAATCGATCAAGTTCGGTACGCGACAAAACTGTATGGTAGCTAGCTTTCCTCTCTCTATCTTGTTTTGTCAATTCCCTCTTCTTGATACCAAGCTCGCTGACCACAGAACGGAACTCGAGCTCTGTCAGCAGCTGTACTAGTTCATCGGTGTTTATCCCTTGTAGCGCGCAATCCTCAGGGATTTGTCCTACTTCCACGTCCTTCTTGAGGGTGACAAGCTTGCGAGCAAGCAAGGCTTTGTCGGCATACTGTATTAGATTCTCTCGTATTCTTGCGCTTTTTATCTCACTTAGGTGCTCCATGATTCCATCCAGGGAGCCAAACCGTCCAAGAAGCTGTGAAGCTCGCTTTTTCCCCACCGACGGAATACCGGGTATGTTGTCAGCGGTGTCCCCTACGAGGGAAAGAAAATCAACAATCTTCTCTGGCGGCACCTCAAAGCGTGCGTATGCTCCTTCTCTATCTAGAATTTTCCCCACATCTTTAGTCTGACGGGCAGACGGGCGAACGATCGCGATCTTGTCATTAACAAGCTGCACAAGGTCTTTGTCCGAAGAAACGATAAGCACATCAAGGGCTCTCTCTGTTGCCTGGTAAGCAATGCTGGCAAGAATGTCATCCGCCTCCACTCCTCGCTGCATTACCACATTGATTCCTAGTTGTTCCAGTAGTCTACGGATAACCGGAAACTGTACCCTAAGTTCATCTGGGGTTTCCTTGCGTGTAGCTTTGTAGGCTTGATAAAGCTCATGGCGAAAGGTCTTCCCTCCAGCATCGAAAGCAACCGTGACATAGGCAGAAGGAAACTCGCGCAATACTTTCATCAGTATTCGCCAAAACCCGTAAACTGCATTCACTGGATGACCGTCATTGGTGGAAAGTTCACGGATGGCATAGAAGGAACGATATGCAAGGCAATTTCCATCGAACAACAAAATCCTTCTCTTGCTGGGTTCTTCTGTCAGTCCTAGTAGCTCTTTATAGGTAAGCATGCTTCTCCGCTTGCACTCCACTCAACTCAATTAGACAGCAAAGAGCAATAGCCAAGCCATCAGCCATATCATCTGGCTGTGGAACCTCTGCAAGGTGAAGGAGTCTTTTCACCATCAACTGCACTTGTTTCTTGTTTGCTCTACCATAACCGGTGATCTGTTTTTTTACCTGTAGTGGAGTGTAGCAGTATATGGGTACATCTGCTGCAGCGAGAAGGAGCACGCCACGTGTTTCTGCGGTAACCATCGCTGTGCGTGTGTTCTTAGCCATGTACACCTCTTCAATCGCCACACCATCTGGATGGTAGGCCTGGATCAGTGCGCATGCTTCCTCATGAATCTTCTGCAAGCGAGTTGCGCGTGCAGTGGCGGGCGGTGTCTCAATTGTCCCCCCAGCTACAGCTTCCCAGCCAGTTGATGATCTTCGCACCACCCCATATCCGGTAGTTGCAAGACCCGGATCAAAACCTAAGGCAATCACTCTCTGAGTCACAGGAAATCCGCCAGTTTCCGCCCTTCTGCTTCCGCTAAGTGTGGTTCGTGTTCAGGGTGTTGATTAAGGTTGATTCCGCAAACTGGACACAAGCCCCGACAATTGGGTAGACAAAGTGGATGTGGATCAAGCGAAGTGCTGATTGCCGCAAGAATGTGGGGCAATAGATCAATTTCATCCTCTGTCGGTTCAGTTCTAATCTTGAACATCTCGCGCAGACTTACCCGTGTGTAGACAGGAGCAAGACAACGGCAACAACGCATCTCAATTGCTGTAGAAATGTTGAGAGTCAGATAGACGTTGTCTAGTTGCCCAAAGCCATGGCCGACGACAACAATGTCCTCCCGGAAACATCCTTGTAGAGATGGGGTTGAAACCCCTTTGAAATACAGTTCTACCGGGAGCTTTCTTCCAAGATGTTCAAAGAAATCATCCGTCTTGAGCATTTCTTTTTCGTAAACGACAGGCAACGTCAGCCGTTCTTCTCCCTTCTTTCACGTCGTGCACGCGAATGATGTTGGCCGCATTCGCTACGGCGATCGCATTGGCGGCAATCGTACCGGTCAAGCGATCCTCGGTGCTTGAGCCGAGGATCTGCTCAATAAATGATTTACAAGATAGCCCAACAAGTATTGGCACCTTAAGTGCGGCAAAGGTGTTCAGGTTTTGTAGAATGACCAGATTGTGCTCAAGCTTTTTTCCGAAGCCAATTCCTGGATCAACGATGATCCGCGTGTAAGGAATCGAAGCTCCTAGGGCGACTCTAATTCGTTCCTGGAGAAAGTCACTAATCTCACGAACAGGATCATCGTAGGTAGGGTTGTCTTGCATTATTCCTGGTGTTCCCTGCATGTGCATCAATACAACAAAGACCTTGTTTCTGGTTATCACGCGAGTCATCCCCGGGTCTGATCTGAGAGCGCTGATATCATTCACGATTGTTGTGCCACACGCAATCGCCTCGGCGGCAACCGTTGCCTTGGTAGTATCAATGGATAACATGATCTCACTTTGCTTGCGTATTCCCTTGATTACCGGTAGAACACGGCTCAGCTCTTCACGCTCAGAAACAGGCGCTGCACCTGGTCTGGTTGACTCACCACCAATATCGATGATATCCGCTCCTTCTTCCACCATCTCTAGGGCACGGTTAACTGCCGCCTTCTGTGTTGGATAGCTTCCTCCGTCATGGAATGAGTCCGGAGTGAGATTCAGCACCCCCATCACTAGCACCCGATCCCTCTTCTTCTCCCATTCTTCTAACCAGTTCATATCAATACTTCAAGTATACCACACATAAGCAAAGCCATATAGTGGCGATTTGACGCTTCACAACGCACAGACTACAATCTGTGTCAACAATGAAAAGAGGTGATCAACATCACTAAAGTACTGTTAACGGAGACTATTTCGTCGCTTGGGCATATAGGAGAGGTAGTAGATGTTGCTAATGGTTATGCGCGGAATTACCTATTTCCTGGTGGGCTGGCTGTTACGCCAACGGAGCACAACATTGCTCGCTATGCAAAAGCAAAACTAGCACATGAGGTGGAGATAGAACAGCGAGAAGCAAAGGCTATTCGTCTGAGCAATGCCCTTAGTGGCTGTCATTTCATCTTTGCTCGAAAAGCCCATGACAATAATCAGTTGTACGGCTCTGTGCGAGCAGAGGAGATTGTTTCGAAGATTGAAGAAGAGCTAGGAGAACACATTGAGGCATCACGTGTCCTGTTGGACCGTCCTATTGAGAGTCTTGGCCCACACATGGTGCCAATCAGTTTGTACAAGGATATTTCAGTAGAGCTTCGTATTCGTGTTGACAGGGAGGAGGTAGAGAAGGATTAACCTGGAATGAAAAGCACATGCCTGGCTGCGTTTGCTCTGTTGTGTGTCTTTGTCGCTGTTCTTGCGGCTAGTGATAGAGTGCTTCTGTGGGTGAATAGCGATCAAGTTATCCTTCTTCACCCAGCGTTCCAAGATGCCGGGCAAGTAATGGTCCCCTTGCTTGAGTTCGGTCGTCTTGTTGGCTTAGAAGCATCATATGTCGATCAGGACGCCTCTATTACTACACGTACTAGTAAGGGAAGGAAACTGTTTCCAGTGGAACACTTCTTTATCCGCAACAGAATTGCCTATGTTTCACTTACAGAACTTGCGGAGCTCACCAGCGCACGAATACACACAATTGGCGAGGAAATCTATGTAGAAACTGAGCCAGTATCTCTTACTTCCTTTGATCCAACATCCGATGAGGTGACGGCGCGTTTCGATGGCTTTGTTCCCTACAGAACACTAGAAGCAGGCGGTGGAAGGGTCCGTATTCGTTTCTATCACTGCTCTCTTGCTGCTGCTTCACAATGGATTGCCTTCAGCGAGGGACCTATCAGTTCGGTAGAGTTGCGAGAAGGAAAGAATCAAACTGTGGAGCTAACAGTCGATTTTTCCAGTGCTTACCTGCCCCAACTCAAGAGATTTAGCTCAGCAGGTTTGTACTCACTATCGCTTGTTTTCGACCATGAATCGCAGGCTACAGAGAAAGAAGAAATCCTACCCTCGATTACCTACAATCAGATCCAAAGTGATCTTGGTCATGGGACAGTAAGAACCAACTACTTGTACATTGATAGCTGGCGCGACCACTACCAACTTTCCCCCGCCATTCCCCACAATGGAGTTGGCAACCTTGCGTACCTAAGAGATATAGCACAATTCCACGGTGCGCCTGTGGCGATCAACGCCAATTTTTTTGATACCGCGACATACATTCCAGTGGGATTGCTAATTGTGAACGGTGAAGTGCAGAGCTCTAACTACGAGCGGCGAGGAGCTCTTGGCATTGATATCTTCGGACACTTGGTGTTTTTCAATCCTACGATTACGATGTTCTTGCGAGTGGGCGGGGAGAAGATAATTCTTGATGATGTAAATCGGCCAATCAAGTCAAATGAGATAGTTGTTTACACCCCAGGCTACACAGGTGATATTAGCCGAGGATCCCTAGAGTCATACCGCATTCTCAAGGTGCGCTCCAATCGAGTTGTAGCAGCAGAAGACAGTCCGTACATAACACGAGACAGCTCCGCAACACTTATTGTGGCAAGCGGAACTGCCTGTTCCAGATTGGCAATGATTCGTGTCTCCGATGAGGTGAATATCGAACACGTGCTCGATCAAGGCGGTCTACTTATTACTGATGCAGTCAGCGCAGGGCCGCTTCTAATGCTTGACGGCAAGGATGTTCTCGATCCCAGAAAGGAAGCCTTTACTCTCAATTCTCCATTGGTCAATGGGCTTGCCAGCCGCAGCGTCCTTGCAACCGACTGGTATGGTGGATTGATCTTACTTGCGGTAGTAAAGGGCACGGGATCAGTTGGAGCAGATTTTGCTGATTTACTCGCAATACTTCACAGTCTGCCAGTAAGGATAAAGAATGCCATAGCGTTCGATGGCGGTCATTCGAGCTCCCTCGTATTCAAGGAAGGTGCAACCTACTGGGAAATTGGAACGGGAGGAAAAGTTGCCGCCGGTCTCCTTCTTATTCCCGACAATCGATGAAACGCCTGGCACGCGATGTTCTACTAATGGCCCTGGCTACCGGGATTTCACGTGTATTCGGATTGTTTCGCGATGTGACAATAGCGGATCGTTTCGGTGTCGGCAGTAGTTATGACGCATTCCTGATCGCGTTTTTTCTCCCTCATTTTCTTCGCGGACTCCTTGCAGAAGGCGCTCTATCCACAGCATTTATTCCCGTATTTACTGAGTCACTGGTTGCGGATAAAGACGCAAACCGTTTTGCCAGCAATGTTCTTTCACTCCTGCTATTTCTTTTCCCAATAGTTGTTGCTGCAGGGATTCTGTTCGCGCCCACTTATCTCTCTTTCTTAGCTAGCGGATTTGCTGAGGAAGAACTTCATTTAGCCATAAGTCTTTCCCGTTTGTTGTTTCCATTCATTGCTCTTGTTGGTTTTTCGGCGGTGTTCATGGGCATACTTAATGGATATCGTCGTTTTTTCGTCCCATCTGTTGCCCCAGTTCTATTCAACCTGGGGATGATCACCGGCGCGCTTATCCTTTCTCCTCGCCTACCTAACCCGATTTTTGGACTGGGATTCGGAGTACTAATTGGCGGTGCCGGACAACTCCTAATTCAGATACCCGCTCTTTACCGGGCGGGGTTTCGATTTCATTTTACCTTGCTTCCATTGCATCCAGGCGTTCGCAAGATGACGCGATTGATGGCACCTGCCATTCTTGGGCTTGCCGTTGTTCAAATCAATCTACTGGTAGACAACAAACTTGCCTCACATTTGGGAGAGGGCGGGATTTCATCGCTGCAGTACGCAATGCGATTATTTCAGCTCCCGCTTGGAATGTTCGCGGTAAGTATCGCCAGTGCTTTATTGCCACGCTTCTCAGCTGCTCTTGCCCACGGAGATAATGACAGGTTCTCGAAACATCTTGGTGAAGGAATAGCTGCTGCTGCATTCATGCTTCTTCCGGCAGTGGTTGGTTTGTACGTGATTGGTGGTGACGTCATCCGCCTCTTGTTTGAACACGGAAGCTTCACTCCCGCGGCAACACTCCGCACAGCACACGTGCTTTCTTTTTACCTGATTGGCCTTTTCTTTTATGGACTGGTATCCATTTTTACACGAGCTTTCTACGCCTGTGGTCAGACGCTTGTTCCGGTTATCGCATCTGCTTGCGCGGTAGGGGCAAACATTGCTCTTGACCTATTGCTTGTCGGGCCAATGCGTGAAGCAGGATTGGCATTCGCGACTTCAATTGCTGGGTGTGTCAACGCAGCCGTACTTGGAGCATTCCTGTGGCGAAAGTTTCACCCAGATAGTGAACTAGCTGTCAATCTGCTAAAGATCGCAGGAGGAGCAGTAGTAGTCTTTCTTGTTTCTTGGTGTACTAGATCACTGGCAGGAGAAGCCTCACAGCTGTTGAAGGTTGTTATTCCAATGACAACTGCAGTTGTTTCCTACGTGATCTATGCCAGGCTAAGTGGATTGTGGCGGCTCATGTGGATGGGCGAGAGGGGCTAGCTTATCCAGACAAAGATCACGCCAGGCTGCTCAACAATCATAGCCAAGATGTTACTCAGTAGTAGCCATCTTCTCCCCCTTGCCTTAAGATTGGGAATTATATGAGAAAGCCGTTTCTCATCAAAGAAATAGATTCCTTGCCTCCTTGCGTGCCCACTTGTCAGTAGCAAGGATCGCAGAAAAGTCAGCCCTTTGTTTGGTGTCAGTAGTTCTGTCTATATGTCGAGACAAAATCGCCTCAAGCCCTTCAGCAAGCGCGGTAAATGGAATTTCTTCTTTCAGAAAGCGATCTACAAGCACCTCATCAGCCGCATTGATTGCGGCAGGAGCGGTTCCTCCGATTTGGCCGGCGTTGAGAACAGTTACGAAAGCAGGGAACTGCTCTCGGGACAGCACCTCAAGCTCTATTCTTCCTATCTTCTCAAGATCAAGTCGGGGAAGCCCTGTCTCCACACGAGCAGGGTAGACCAAGGCATACTGAATAGGGATGCGCATGTCCGGCGCTGCCAACTCGGCAAGAATAGATCCATCGCAATATTCAACAAATGAGTGAATTGCTGATCCAGGATGGATTATGACGTCGATTTTCTCGTAGGGAAGCGAAAACAAGTAATGAGCTTCGATTACTTCAAAGCCCTTGTTAACCATCGTCGCGGAATCAATGCTAATTCGCTTGCCCATCGACCAATTGGGGTGTCTAAGGGCTTGCTCTGGCCGAACATGAACGAGCTCTTCTGCGGGTGTATGTAAGAATGGTCCGCCTGATGCGGTAATGATCACTCGGACTACCTCAGCCAGCCTGCCTGCCCACAAACACTGCATGAGAGCATTATGCTCACTATCAATTGGCAGGATCTTTCCTTTGTATTTGGTCAAGAGTTCACTTACCAGGTCTCCTCCAATTACCAGGCTCTCTTTGTTTGCCAAAGCAACCGTGCGGCCAAGCTGGAGGCTCTCTAGAGTGGGGCCAAGACCAGCCGCTCCCGTAAGGGCATTGACGACCAGATCGACTCCATCCATCCTACAGACTTTCCTCAGTCCTTCCTCTCCCGTAAGAATGCGTAAGTGGGGGAATCTCTTGTACAGTGTTTGAGCTGTTGATCTCTCTTTAATGCATACTACTGATGGATGTAAACGATTGATCTGTTGGCTGAGAAGAGCGATGTTCTGGCCAGCAGAAAGCCCTACTACAGAGAATGCGTAGCCTTGCTTGTTGAGTCGCTCGATAACATCAATCGTTTGACAACCGATTGAGCCCGTAGAGCCCAAGATCGTGACACGCCGTTGTGATTCAGGCATTAGGCGGCTAGAGCAGGGATAAGCACCTTGAACAAATTATCGAGCTCATCTCCAGCAATCACTTCATGCTTCAGGACTTCGTTAGCTAGTCGATCAAGCACAGAGCGATTGTTAGTGAGAAGTCGTTTGGCCTTTTGATGGGCCCGGGTGATCAATGAGCGAATTTCACTGTCCACTAATGAGGTCAGGTCTTCCGAATGTTCGTTCCTCCTCACGATTTCTTCACCAAGAAACACATCAACATGATCGCGTGCAAGGCTCATTGGGCCAAGCTTTTGGCTCATTCCATACTCCACAACCATCCGCTTGGCTAGATCAGTCGCTTTCTTCAAATCATCATAGGCTCCGGTACTTAGCTCGTTGAACACAAGTTCCTCGGCTGCCCGGCCACCAAAAAGCGTAGTTAGCTTATCCTTGAACTCTTCCTCAGACACGATATATTTCTCTTCCGTGGGGAGCTGTAGGGTAAACCCCAGCGAACCATCTCCGCGGGGGATGATAGAAATCTTGTGAACTGGGTCAGCTTTAGGGAGAAGTTTTCCCAGCAATGCATGTCCAGATTCGTGATAGGCAATATGTTTGCGTACATCTTCTGTGATAACGACCCCTTTGCGTCTGATTCCAGCGATTACACGGTCCATCGCTTCTTCAAAGTCAACCATTTCAATATGCGTCTTGTTTTGACGTGCTGCAAGAAGGGCTGCTTCGTTACATAGGTTTTTAATATCGGCTCCAACAAAACCTGGTGTCCTACGTGCCAAAATCGACACGTCAATATCTTTGGCAATTGTCTTGTTTACGAGATGGAGCTGCAGAATCGCCTCTCTTCCTTTCATATCGGGCCTTGGTACAGTGATCCTTCGATCAAAGCGCCCGGGACGAAGAAGCGCGGGGTCAAGCACATCCGGCCTATTAGTCGCTGCTAGCAGGATGATGCCCTTATTTGGCTCAAAGCCGTCCATCTGGGCCAACAGCTGGTTCAGGGTTTGTTCACGCTCGTCATGGCCGCCGCCAAGGCCGGCACCCCTCTTTCTGCCCACTGCGTCGATCTCATCAATAAAAATGATGCAGGGTGAGGCTAACTTTGCCTTTTCGAACATGTCACGTACTCGCGCAGCGCCAACTCCCACAAACATCTCTACGAAATCTGAGCCACTAATTGAGAAAAAAGGAACCTTTGCCTCTCCGGCAATTGCTTTCGCTATCAGCGTTTTCCCAGTTCCTGGAACACCTACTAGCAGGATTCCCTTAGGAATCTCAGCTCCAAGACGTGAGAACCTTTTCTGGTCTTTAAGGTATTCGACAATCTCCCCAACTTCTTCTGTCACCTCATCTATTCCAGCAACGTCGGCAAACGTCACCTGAGTCGTGTCTGGCTGCACAAGCTTCGCTTTAGACTGACCGAAGGAGAGAGCGCCACCGCTTTGGCTCCGACGCATAATATAAACCCAAACACCAATTAGAAGGACAATCGGAAGAAGCGAGACGAAAATAGACATAACCCAACTTCCACCTGAAGAGGGCTCGTACTCGATCTGAACATTGTTTTCGAGCAGCAACGATTCATAGTTTGCTGCCTCACTGGGAAGCTGAACCGTGAATATTCCCCCATCAATGGTTGTTACCTCTCCACGATTATCCTTTATTGTTACTGCAGAGATCTGAGCGCTGCTCGCCAGCGTTCTGAATAACGAATAGCTTATCTCGTCCGTCTTTACACGGCTTCCAAACATGGATTGAAGCAAGATCAACCCAAAGATCACAACAACGGTGATAACCGCAATGTTTCTCAAGTTTCTGTTTCGAAATTCTCGTAATGAATCCTTCTTCACCATCTACTCCTTTGTACAAAGAGAGATTGTAGCATTATGTTCTTCGCTCGTCAAACCTGGATAATACCAGCGTTTAACTACCATGGTAGCGTTCTATGAATGAAGAAGAGAACAAGCAGGCTTACTTTCTCTTCCCGGTCCGCTTCGAGTTCTGTGTCCAGGGAAGGGCCCGCTCTTCCTTGCGCACCAGTCGCAAAATGTTCCCCCTATGAGTGAACAAAATAAACATAGACAGGACAATTCCCAGCCAGATCAGCAAGGCGTGGTGATGGATAGCAGTATACCGATTTATGAGAACCAGTGATAGGGGAATGGTTAGTGCCCCAACAATTGAGCTAAGCGACACACGTCTGAATAATACTAGGGTGATGCCAAAGACACCAGCGGCAATACCAACCGAGATAGGGGCGATCGCCGCAAGCATCCCAGCTGCGGTAGCTACACCCTTTCCTCCGCGGAAACCAGCATAGATTGGGAAGACATGACCTGTAACTGCTGCAAGTCCGCATAAAATTGCCACCAACTCAGGAGGTAGACCACCGGACGCAAGTGGGAGCATTGGAACAAGGGTGGTTGTCACTACGCCCTTCCCCACATCAAGTATCAGTACTATTATCCCTGCTTTCCAGCCGAGGACCCGCCAAGTATTTGTTGCTCCGGCACTTCCACTTCCGTGCTGGCGAACATCGATGTTGCGAAAAACCCTTCCAATGATTACTGCTGTGGGAACCGCTCCGATAAGATAAGAAACCACAACCAAGATAGCAATGTTCATCAATTTCACCTTCTCGCTTCTCTAGTCATTCCTCCGATCAGTACCACATTCAAGCTGAGTTACCTCTTCTCCACTTGAACAAGCAATGTTCCTGGCGCAGGAACAGCATTTAGTCAGCATAATCACGGAAGCAGGTTATTGCGCAAATGGCGCTTTCTTCCTATATATTTAGTAGCCCTTTCTCGCTAATCATAGCACACTGTTTTCTCCATGCAAGGAAACCACAATCATTATGCTGTTGACGAACGCTTTGCGCTACGCTACGCAAGCTCTATGATCGGGAGGATCCCATACACGCTGAAACGCTTGTCTACATGAATCTCATATATCCGACTACAACAATTCGCAGAATACCTTGCCACAGCACAGGAGGAAATTCCACATCAACGGAATGTGGTGTTGGGTATGAGGAAGAACTCCCCAGTCAACAAGGATCATTTGCTCTAATGCCCGTTTCTTGTATTGAAACTAGAGATAGAGTAAGGTCGATGTGAAATGAAAGCACGCTTATGCGTAATTCTTCTCTTTGTAGTTATTTGCTTGGGCGCTTCTCTAGTCTGTCTGGGGATGAGCGAGATCTACCATCTTGTATTGGATGGGTCGATCAATCCAGTAAGCAAAGACCTGGTATTGCGGGGGATCAAACAAGCTGAAGCCGCTAATGCAGGGTTGTTCATAATCGAGTTAAATACGCCTGGTGGTTTGGGAGAGTCGATGCGAGATATTGTAATAGCAGAGCTTGCCTCATCGGTTCCAATCGTGGTTTTCGTGAGTCCAGCCGGTGCGTGTGCAGCCTCAGCAGGGGTATTTATCACTATGGCCGCTGATGTTGCAGCAATGGCACCAGCAACAAACATTGGCGCTGCCCACCCAGTTAATCTGTTAGGTGGAGCGGAATCAGATCAAGACACAACCATGACCAAGAAAGCAGAAAACGACGCAGTCGCCTTCGCGAAATCAATAGCGGAGAGACGCAATCGGAATGTGGAATGGGCGGAGAAAGCGGTGCGTGAGTCAAGTTCCCTTACCGCATCCGAGGCTCTCTCCAACAATGTCATCGACATGATAGCCGGCGACTTGGATGAGCTCTTAACTCGCCTTGACAACTATGTTCTTCCTGGGGGACAGGTGCTTCATACCGCTGGATATGAGGTAAAGAAGATCTTACCTAGCCTACGCGAGCGGATCCTCAACTACTTGGTTGATCCCAATATTGTGTATGTTCTGTTTATCTTGGGACTATATGGATTGATATACGAATTCTTCCATCCTGGGATAGGTTTTGGCCTTGCTGTTGGTGGATTATGCTTAATCCTTGCCTTCTTTGGACTGCAGATTTTGCCAGTGAACATTGTTGGCGTAGCGCTCATCCTATTCGGCGTGGTGCTGATGATCCTAGATGTTTTTACCCCTACAAGCGGAATACTAACTACAGGCGGAGTAATCTCACTCCTAGTTGGCTCTTTGACCTTGTTTAATATACAAAATCGCGCAATTGGCCTCTCGTGGGCAACAATTTTTCTTACTGTAGGAACGGTAACAGCCCTGTTTGTGTTGATTCTTTCCAAAGGGCTTCTTATTCAGCGTAAACGGCCGGTCACAGGAAAGTCTGCGATGATTGGGGCTGTCGGAAATGCGCGCAGCAATATTAGTCCCAGCGGGAAAGTGGCTGTAAAGGGCGAATATTGGGATGCCACTTCTATTGAGGGGCCAATCCACGCCGGGGACCAAGTGGTTGTGGAACGTGTTGAAGGACGCAAGCTTCTTGTCCGACGCAAGTAGAGTATGATTATTCGCGTCGCCTGGGGTAAATTCAACGCTCCGTCTCTGATGTCATCATCCGGCCCAATTGTAGTGATTGATGCTTTGCGGATGAGTGCCACTGTTATCGCTGCAATTCATCTGGGAATGGAAGTGATCCCTGTAGCTAGTTCGAAAGCTGCGCTAGCCCTCAAGAGCAACAGGGTTCTTACGGCCGGTGAACGTAATGGCAGGAAGATCGATGGGCTTGATTTGGGAAATTCACCAAGCAAGCTCTTACAGGGAAAGAAGACCGGATTTAGCCATCTCGCCCTTACGACAACAAATGGCATTCCTGCGCTCCTCGCTGTGGCAAACCACTCTGCGGCAGTTCTCATTGGCTCACCGCTTAACATTAGCGCGCTTGCCGGGTGGATCGTGGACAGATCATCTGGTTCTCTGTCTCTTCTACTCGCGGGACAACAGGGAGACAAGAATCAGGAAGATGCAATGACCGCCTCTCTCCTGCTTGCTCGCCTTGGTGTACCGATTCCGAAAGCACTGCCTTCCCCTGTCTCCCCTACCAAATTGAAGGATATGTTTATGGAAACAGAAGCTGCACAGCGCCTCATATCGCTTGGCTACAGCAGAGACGTACTCCTTTGTTCCAGCATAGATCGCTTTTCAATTGTTCCCAGACTACACAGGAAGGATTGTGCCTTAGTTCTGTCATGTTGACCCGTACAGAGCTAGGATCTGCCGCAGTCTAGTTACCGATTGCTCTTCAATCTTTCCACAATAGACGAAATAACTGCTCATATGGGGCGACAACCACAGGAAGATTAATAACGGCAATATCCACTTCATTGTTCCTTTCCAGAGAGTAGTAATTCCAATTGGTTGAGCCAAGGATAACACTATTGCCATCGACAATTACTAGTTTGGCATGGGTAGTCATACCAGGATCATCAAAGCGAACTTCAATTCCGTGTAGATAGAGGTATAGGGCAGCTTGTAGGTTTGCCTCTGCTGATTCGGGATAGAAAGAGCAGTCATCCAAGAGAACTCTTACCTCGAGCCCTCTGCTGGCTGCGTCTATCAGTGCATGTAGGATCTCGTTTGAGCTGCCATCTTGGTAATCAGGGTAGTAAGAGGCTCTGTACATCACTACATGGATCGAGTGTTCGCTCTGCTCCAGGAGCCTAAGTAGGATCTTGAGGTAGTTTGCGGTATCGCAAGTATCGGGGATGGGAACGATCCATGACCCTTCTCCTGGAAAAGAGGAGAGGTCAAATTCGACTCCATGACATGGGAGCTCATCCATCCATAACCTGTCAAAATAGTCGGAGAAGACTTCTCCCACATCTCCGTTGGTCACCAGCAGATTCGTCTGTTCCTGTTCGCGAAAAGAATACTTGTTCCAATTTGAAGAACCAAGAATTACTGTTTTTCGGTCAATCACTGCCAATTTAGCGTGAGTGGTTATCGCAGGATCGTCAAAGCGAGCTTCGATATCGTGGTCATTCAAGAAATTGACTGTCGCGCGGTTCCTTTCAGTAATCGCGGGAGCCCAATCACTTTCGTCAACAAGAACGCGTACCTGTACACCGCGACTTTTCGCGGCAAGCACCGATTCCCACAGTGGATTGTTATCAAGTCGAGCATCGGCGAGAAGAAGATCAATTGAGCTAGTCGCCCCATCAAATGCAACTTGTGCATACTGACAATAGGATGAATCACCTGGCCGATCAATCAGTGGAAACACGATGGTTTGCTCACCCAGAGCCATTTTCCCGACCAAGAAAACAAGAATGAGTATGACCGACACATTTCTGATCATCCGTTGCAAGTATTCATTCATTTAGGCTACAATCTTAGTCGAGGAGGAACGAATGATCAAAGAACTTGATGCGGCACGGCTTCGCCTGACGTGTGATCCTTCAACTTTCAAATTCAAGACAACCGATGAACTGGAACCGCTCGATAAGATCATCGGCCAAGAGCGAGCAATCGAAGCGCTTAAGCTCGGTCTGGGAATCAAAGATGCCAAGAACCGGTACAATATCTACGTTGCCGGTAGTCCAGGCACAGGAAAGATGTCTGCCGTGGAGTACTTCTTAAACAAGGCGAGTGAGAACGAACCCCGACCACCAGATCTTTGTTATGTACATAACTTTGCAGAGCCTTATACCCCTCACTGTCTGGAGCTTCCAGCTGGCTGGGGAGCGCGACTGCGTGACGACATAAACCACCTTATCACCCGGCTGAAGCGCGATATCCCGAGAGTATTCGAATCCGATGAGTTTAAGGCGCGCAGTAAGAAGATTACGGAGCGCTACACCGCAAAACGATCGGAATTGTTCGAGAAAATGGAGGACAGCAGCCGTAAGTTTGGCTTTTCTATCCAGCGTACCCCAATTGGAATCAAGACATTTCCATTACACAAAGGAGGAGAGGCACTCAGCCAGGAGGAGTACGAAGCGCTTCCGGAAGACGAACGTAAGGAAATCCTAAAGAGACAGAGTGAGGTTCAAGTACTTGTTCAGGAGAATTTGCAGGAAATTGCGCGTGTAGAGGAAGAGCGCGAGGACGAGATTAAGAAACTGGCAAAGGAGGCGGTTCTATTCATGATCGAACCTCATTTTGCCAAACTAAAGCAACATTATGAGAAAATTGACAAGGCAATTACTTTTCTTAGCGATCTCAAAACAGACATCGTTCGACATCTAGAAGAGTTCAAACAAAGTGGAAACCAGAGCAAACAAAAGCTCCCCTTTCCCATGTTGCCATCCGATCCATTCAAGCGCTATTCAGTGAATGTGCTAGTTGATAACTCACAAACTGAAGGCGCGCCGGTGATTGTCGAGCAGAACGCTACTTATTCCAACCTGTTTGGCTCAGTTGAGCGACGCGTTCACATGGGAGTGGTGCAAACTGATTTTACAATGATCAAACCGGGGTCGCTCCATCGAGCCAATGGCGGATACCTTGTACTAAACGCGAATAATTTGTTTCGTCTTGGTTTGAGTTGGGAGGCGCTAAAGATCGCAATCAAGAGACGCGAAATCTGCATTGAAGATCCCCTGCAAATGCTTGGCTACGCTTCCACTGAAGGACTCAAACCGGAGTCTGTTCCATTTCGCGTCAAGGTAATTATCATCGGTAACCCGCACATCTATGAGCTTCTTCATCACCATGATGAGGACTTTCCTAAGTTGTTCAGTATTAAGAGTGATTTTGGCACCGAGATGGACCGGACGTCAGCTCGAGAGAAGGATCTCGCGCGTTTCCTCCGCGCCTGCTGTCAAGAGAGCCCTAACCTCTTGCCATTCGATCCTACCGGTGTTGCTAAGATTATCGAATACTCTTCTCATCTTGCTGGCGATCAAAAGAAGCTTTCCTGTGAGTTTGGGAACCTAACAGCAGTAGTGAAGGAGGCTTCTTACTGGGCTGAAGATCAAGGTTCGCCATGTGTTACAGAGGAGCATGTTCGCTACGCGCTTAAGAAGCGTGACAACAGGCGCAATCGAATCGAAGAGAAGATCCGTGAGATGATTACCCGTGGCCAGATACTTGTCGATACCGATGGCGAAGTGACAGGCCAAGTAAATGGGCTAGCCGTTCTCCAAATGGGCAATTTTACTTTCGGCAAGCCAAGCCGTATTACCGCAAACGTCTTCACCGGCAAGGATGGGATCATCGACATTGAACGTGAGGCCGAACTCGGAGGGCACAGTCATACCAAAGGGATCTTGATCCTAAAAGGTTTTCTAGGGGAAAGATTCGCCCGGACAAGACCACTCAGCCTTTCAGCAAGTCTCACCTTTGAGCAAAGTTATTCGATGATTGATGGAGACAGTGCTTCCAGTACCGAGCTATATGCTCTGTTGTCCAGCTTGTCCGGGATCCCTATCCACCAGGGAATCGCAATCACTGGTTCGGTGAATCAGAAGGGCGAGATCCAACCGATCGGAGGAGTAAATGAGAAGATCGAGGGATTCTTCAAGGTCTGCAAAGCTAAGGGCTCGCTCACTGGCAAGCAAGGGGTGATTATCCCTACGCAAAACGTTGACAACCTAATGCTCGATGAGGAAGTCGTTTCCGCGGTCAAGCAGGGCAAGTTTCACATCTATCCTGTTTCCACTATAGACGAGGGAGTAGAGATCCTTACCGGGGTTCCTGCTGGGGAACTCCAAGAAGATGGAACATTCTCGCCAGGCACCGTTTTTTGCCATGTCGATGAACGGTTGGAGCAAATCTATCAGACATTAAAGCAAGAAAAAAAGAACGAGGAGGATTAGCCTCTTCGCGGACCGTACTCCCTAAGCAATAACAGACAGTCACATCCTACAACCTCTTACAGCGCCTAATAGATACCCATATGCCCGCAGGCATTATTCTTGCGCGAGGGTTAGGATCAGTTCCTACTATGTGAGAACGTTCCTCTGTAGAGCAGTCAACGACGACTGTTTGTGGTACGGACAGGTAAGTATCGTTTACGAAAGAATGGAACTTTGGAGACCGCTTGTGATGTCTCGGAGTTCTTTCTTAACCCGTGTCGCGCCGAGAGCCCCACCACCCCAGCCTGTCATCCCTTTCGCGATGACTACCTTCACGTTCTCTTCTGACTTTGCCACTGTCACGTTACATTTGAGGCGCCGGACAAGGGGTCCCAGCATGGCATGCCAGGCCGCACTCCCCCGACCGTAGACCCCCTGAGCCTTATCTCCCGTTTCAAGGCGATAGCCACGGGCCGCCATGAATAGGGCTACTTTGTTGGCTATTTCTTCTACGTCGGGTCCTGACAACTCCATAATCTCCGATTCTCTCTTGCTGTCAGTTCCAACCATTACAACTTTACTTATGTTGTTTACTCCGATTTAGCCAAAGAGCTTTGTACATGCTACAAAGCACGCTACTGGTGACAATACTTCAGTTACATGTCGCTCGCAAACTGGGACAGAACTAAGCACATCTGTGCGGAGAACCTGGAGCGTGTCCACTGTCATCAAATGGCGATAAGGTGTGGTCCCTTTGATGATCATAGTTCTCACTGCGTGAATGGAC
>JAUWOJ010000077.1 GCA_030612175.1 Candidatus Bipolaricaulota bacterium
GTAGTAACTCACTGTGGATTGCGCACTCACGCCTCCCAAAATTCCGATTCGCTTCATTTCTGCATTCCTCCTCTTGTCACAGGATAACAATCAAGCGTGGTGTTGACAACGAAGGTTAAGAGAGTATCTTTGAACCATTCTCCGACAAGTTGCTTGACAACAGTATTGTCAGGCACTATCCTTGAAGTAGTAGAACTTAGTTTCATATAGCGGAATTCGTAAGTTAGGACAAGTGTTATCTACCAGTTCGCCGAGCATCCGAAAGGACAGAGGCAAATCAAGGAGGCCTTCTGATTATGGCAATATACAGCGAGGAAATGGCGACGTTCATCTGGCGGAATGGCGAGACTATACCTTGGGAGGAGGCAACGATTCATGTCAACTCAGTAGGGCATGCTTCGGTTGCTGGTATCTTTGAGGGGATCAAGGCATATTGGAATGAGACCGATGAACAGCTATATGTATTTCGTCTCCAGGATCACATGAAGCGGTTTCTCAACTCGATCAGGATGGTGCGTTATGGGTTTGTTTATTCTATGGATAAGCTTTGCGAGTCTGTGTTGGAGCTCTCACGGGCGAATGAGTACCGGCGAGACGTATACATTCGGCCATATATCTTTCAAAAGGGCATCGTACGCGAACTCCTACAAGCTGTGCCTGGGAAGGAGACGGAGCTGATCATTGATTCCTGGCCGTTTACTTCCTATCGTGATCCAGATCAGGCAATCGATGTTTGTGTGAGTTCCTGGACGCGCATTGCCGACAACGTTCTTCCCGCGCGGTTGAAATGCTTTTCCAACTATCACAATGGCCGACTGGCTGCGATGGAGGCTAATGTCAATGGATATGATTGGCCTATCCTTCTGGATGGCCAGGGGAAGGTAACGGAGGGACCAGGTGCCTGTCTGGCTATTGTTCGTGATGGCAAGGTTGTCACTCCTTCAATTACCAGCAGCATCCTGGAGAGCGTAACGCGGGACACGGTAGGGAGGATCGTTACAGAGGTACTGGATATACCATTTGAAGAAAGAGTAATTGATCGTACGGAATTATACATCTGCGATGAGCTTTTCTTCATTGGTACGGGGTGGGAAATCATGCCCGTAGCGTCGGTTGATCGATTACCCGTTGGAGATGGCAAGGCTGGACCGATCGGTCGAGCGATACGGAAGGCATATGGAGAGATCGTGAGAGGAATTGATACACGCTATTCGCAGTGGCGCACTCCAGTATGGTTATAAAACATGGGAAACCCGCATCATAAGATGGATCTAAGAAGCTTGCTTGCCCCAAGGTCGATTGCTGTGGTAGGGGCATCCGAGCGCCCTGGGCCTGGTCGTCAGGTATTGGAAAACCTCGACCAGCTTGAGTATGAAGGCGACATATATCCTGTTAACCCCAAGTATGGAAAAGTAGCCAGCCGGGTGTGTTACCCTTCTTTGCATGATGTTGCCGCGGCAGGCAAGTCTGTGGAGATGGTCGCTATCCTTCTTGGTCGTAACGCCATCCTTCCGGTGCTGCAAGAAGCAGCAGCCATAGGAGTGCGAGCTGCCTGGGCGTTTGCCAGTGGTTTTGGTGAAGCCGGACCGGAGGGAAAGGCCCTTCAGCGAAAGCTTGAGCATTTCTGTCATCAGAATCAGATCGCGTTTTGTGGTCCCAATTGTGTGGGATTATTGAACCCAACCGCGAAAGTGGCGGCCTACAGCGCTCCAGTCTCGCCTTTACTGCACGCAGGAAAGATCGGTGCAGTAGTTCAGAGCGGCTCAATATGCTTGGCACTGGCAAACAGTGATCGCGGTCTTGGATACAGCCTTCTTGTATCGAGCGGTAACGAAGCAGTACTCGATAGCACTGACTACCTCTCTTACATGGTTAACGACCCAGATACAGAAATTATTCTTGCCTTTGTTGAGCAATTTCGCCAGCCTCGGCAGTTCATAGAAGTGGCATGCCGCGCACGTGAGGTGGGAAAGCCGATCATTGTGCTTAAGGTGGGCTGCTCCAAGATGGCACAGCAAGCCGCCATAACACACACTGGAGCGCTAACTGGCTCTGATGCGGTCTATGAAGCAGTGTTCAAGAAGTATGGAGTCATTCGTGTGAATGACTTGGATGAGATGTTGGAGACTGCAGCGGCACTGGTAGTGCTAAACGGGAATCTTCCATCAGGGAATAGAGTAGGGATGATTACTGTCTCTGGTGGCGAGATTGGGCTGGTGGGCGATCTGGCCGCGGGACTGGACTTGACATTCCCGAATTGGTCGGCAAGAGCAGAAAAAGCCTTTCAACAGGTGCTCCCGCCTTACGCCAGGGTCTCCAATCCACTGGATGCTTGGGGGAGCGGAAGGATCGACGAAACCTATCCTCCTAGTATCGCAGCTGCTGCTGAAGAGGAGGATATCGATATAGTAGTAGTGTCACAGG
This sequence comes from Candidatus Bipolaricaulota bacterium, assembly GCA_030612175.1. Taxonomy (GTDB): domain Bacteria; phylum Bipolaricaulota; class Bipolaricaulia; order UBA7950; family UBA9294; genus JAUVYF01. Next base: position 2,425 of record JAUWOJ010000077.1, read on the forward strand.
ATGCCCCAGAAGGGCTGGCGCCGGGGCAAGTGAAGCAGTATGGCGTTGTTGCTCGAGCCGCGGCGGATGTCGCTGAAAAGAGCGGAAAGCCCATCGTGGCAATAAGTAACCTCTCGGGAGGGCTTCATCCTGGGCTCCGCGAGATCTTCGAGAGAGGTGGTGTACCTCTCCTTCAAGGTACAAGAGAAGGATTGTGTGCGGTTCACCATGTGGTTAATTTTGCGAAATTCCTACAGGATGATGCGCTCACACAAGTGAAGAGCAGAGAGCGCAAAGGAGCTTTCTACCTTGAACGAGGTACAGGTACGCTTGTGGAATACGAAGCGAAGAAGGTGTTGTCAGAATATAGCATTCCTTGCTCGCGGGAAGTGCTGTGTCATACCGTACAAGAAGCTATCGATGCGTTTCGGGAAATTGGAGGACCAGTGGCCGTTAAGCTGATTTCTCCTGAAATCCCCCATAAGACAGAGGCTGCTATCGTTCAGCTAAACATTGACCATGAGACAGCCATTGGCGATGCCTACCGACAAGTGATGGAGAACGCGAAGGAATATATGGCAAATGCTAAGATTATGGGGGTTCTTGTGCAGGAGATGATCACAGACCCAGTTGCGGAAGTGATCGTAGGAATCTCTAAGGATGCTGACTTTGGCCCCGTTGTTCTTTTTGGTTTGGGTGGAACGGCGGTTGAACTATATGGGGACCGCGCTCTAGGCATTCCACCGCTCTCGCGCGACGAAGCACTTGAGATGATCAACCAAACCAGGGCAAGCCGTCTGCTCCAGGGATTTCGCGGAAGGCCAGCGGGAGACGAATTGGCGCTAGTTGATGTACTTGTCCGGATCGGACAACTGGCCACCCACTGGGCGGATCGAATTCATGCGCTCGACATCAACCCTTTGCTTGTCCTTCCCATAGGGCAGGGAGTTGTGGCGGTAGATGCATTGATCGAAATGGAAACTGATAATAGCTAGGAAGTGAGAAACCAGGAGGATAAGAAAATGAACAAAGTGTTGTTATCAGGCAATGAGGCCATTGCTCGGGGCGCGTACGAGGCAGGGGTCCAAATTGCCACTGGTTATCCTGGCACACCCAGCTCCGAGATCCTTGCAACCATCGCCACAAAATACAAGGACGAAATATACGCGGAATGGTCAACAAACGAGAAGGTGGCCATGGATGTTGCCGCGGGTGCCGCGTATTCCGGGCGCCGGACCATGGTTACTACCAAGCAGGTAGGGATGAACGTCTTATCAGATGCCCTACTGTATACTGTTTACACCGGTATTGAAGCGGGGTTGGTCGTAATCACCGCTGACGACCCAGGTATGTTCAGTTCTCAGAACGAGCAAGACAACCGATGGTACGCTAAGCTGGCCAAGATCCCACTGCTGGAGCCGGCAGATAGCCAGGAAGCGAAGGACTTTGTAGTCTTGGGGATCGGATTGTCGGAGAAATTTGACACACCTGTTCTTATTCGCACTACTATGCGCGTCTCTCACTCCAAAAGCATCGTCCTCGAGGGAGAAAGGCCTTCAGTGCCTCAAGAAGTGGGGCCGTTCGTTCGCGATCAACAGAAATATGTTTGTACAGCGATGTGGGCTAAGAAGCGACACCCGGTTGTGGAACAGCGTTTAGTTAATCTGGCCAGGTATACCGAGGACGCTCTATTCAATCATGTAGAATGGGCTGAACATTCACTTGGAATCATTACCAGTGGTGTTACTTACGCGTATGCCCGAGAAGTCTTTCCACAAGCGTCGTTTCTCAAGCTTGGAATGACCTTTCCCCTTCCCGAGGAGTTGATCCGATCTTTTGCTGACGGCGTAGAGAAACTCATCGTGATCGAGGAACTTGATCCATTTCTGGAACAACAGATCAAAGCAATGGGGATCAATGTAATTGGCAAGGAGATCTTTCCTCCGTGTGACGAGCTGCTTCCAGATACACTGACCCAGCTCGCGCTAGAGAGTGGGTTGATCGATGCAGCTAAGGGAATAACCCATAGTGTGACCGTTCCGGCCGAGCTTCCCGCGCGGACACCTGTCCTATGCGCCGGTTGCCCTCACCGTTCCACCTACTATTGGCTAAACAAGATGAAGATGCCGGTTGCCGGTGATATCGGGTGCTACAACCTTGGTTGTTTACCACCGTTCAATGCACAACACACAATGGGGTGCATGGGAGCAAGTGTTGGTGTGCTACACGGTATATCGATTGCTGGTGTTCCGGAGCACGCAGTGGCAACGATTGGCGACTCCACTTTCTTTCATTCCGGGATGCCTGCATTGCTGAACATGGTACACAACCACAGCCGTGGTGTTGTGATCATCATGGACAATGG